>CALBMD010000341.1 GCA_937896265.1 uncultured Pseudomonadota bacterium | reverse complement strand
AAAGAGTCTATGGATAAAAAAGAGGCTAAAAACACTTGCTATAAGATAAAAAATATTTTTTGTCATATTGTTTTTACAAGATTAGATTCTGTTGGCTTCAGTCGACACTTTTCTAACATTAAAATATATTCAAATTCAAAAAAATTGTTAATATCAATGTTAGACGATCTTTTTGGTCGAGATATATAATTGAAAGTTGTGCAAAAAGGAGCATTCGATGCTAGAACCTATGGAACTGGTGGAAGAGTATATAGAAATTCCAGGTTTCAAGAATACTTCCAATAAAATATCCCACCTGTTCGAATTGGTTGCTGCTCATATCCCTAAAAATGACATCCCTGTTAGGCTTGCTGTCACTGAATCCTCTGAAAGTACCTTAAAATGCGAAATTGGCCTTATCCGAAATGGCGTTAAAAGCTATCCAAAAAAGAAAAATACTGTCTTTAACTTCAGAAAGCGACCTTTTCAATCCTGCGAGAAATTTAATGTTGTACTTTTAGTGCCTACTGGTATTGGCGCTGAAATTGGTGGCCATGCTGGTGATGCCACATCTATTTCAAGACTTATTGCCACAACATGCGATTCTTTAATTACACATCCCAATGTAGTCAATGCCTCAGATCTCTGCGAACTAACTGATAATACGCTCTATGTTGAAGGCTCACTCATCTCAAGGCTTTTAATGGGAGATATTGGCCTGCTCAAAACCAATGCCAACTGCCTGCGGGTCTTCGTCGATGCCCACAAAGAAAAACGCATCTATGAGCTAGCTATCAACGCTATCAATGCAGCACGAGCCACTTACGGAATTCGCTTTGACAGCATTGATGAAATCAACCCACCGAGCGAACTCCAAATTGAGTTCGCTTCATCGGGAAGAGCAACAGGTAAGATATCTAATTTTGAAAACCTCATGCAAATGGCAACTAGTAGCGGTGATTTTGAAGCCATTGCTTTATCTACAGTCATTCATCCACCGCAGGGTAAAGATCAATGCGATTTTTTTTCGCATTATTTTTCTAATGGCGGCGTCAACCCATGGGGAGGCGTTGAGGCCTTGCTTACGCATGGACTTTCAACACTATTAGATATCCCCACCGCTCATTCTCCCATGCTTGAGAGCTTAGATATCCTCAATACAGATCTTGGCATCGTTGACCCTCGCATGGCTGCAGAGTCGATTTCTATGACATACTTGCAGTGTATTTTCAAGGGGTTGCGACAGGCACCCAAGGTGTTAACAGATGCTGCAAGCTTTCAGGCTCGAGGTGTTTTGGCTGCTGAAGACATTTCTTGCCTTGTTATCCCGCAAGGTTGCCTTGGATTACCTACCTTGGCAGCATTAGAACAAGGCATCCCAGTTATAGCTGTAAAAGACAATAAAAATTTGATGAAAAATGATCTAGCTAGCCTTGGCTGGCGATCAGGACAATATTTTGAGGCTGAAAATTATTTAGAAGCAGTGGGACTTTTAACAGCAATGAAAGCTGGTCTTGACCCGAAAGGACTAACAAGACCTATTGATTTTGTGCCAATAAGACCAAGAAATCGCTAATATTTTTTGTTTCTATCGCCTAATGATATACTATCGCTAGCTCCATACTATTACCATCAGGTTACTAAAGGATGATGCAATCACTTTTTTTGTTTGCTGCCACTTTTGGCTTTATAGCTTGTGGCAGCGATCCAAATCCCAAGGTATTTATTGAACCGACTATGGTCCCTGGCGCTAATGCTCTTTGGTCTAGCTGCAGTGAAATCTTAACTCATGAATCAGACCTAAGCATCATCTTAACTATCGGCGGCATTGATTATACTGTTGGCTCTACTTTGGGAGAGGGTGGCCAAGGAATTGTAAAAGAGCTAAACCCCGTTACCTCAAGTCCCTACGACTTAATCATTAAATACAGCAAAGCAGCCGATAATTCGATGAATTTCTATTCAGATCTGCTCTTACACTCGACTTTAGAAATCCTTGGTGTCCCAACTACTAGAGCTGCTATGGGCTACATTACAAATGCCGGTAACAAGCAGTTTGTCCTAATCAAAGAGCGAGTACGGGGAAAAACTCTTGATAAAATCTTAGCAAAAACAAGTTTCGTCAGTTTTTTTCACCAAAAAGAACGCAAAAAGCTGCGGGCTGCAGGTATGATTTTTTCGCGGATCATCAATGCAGGGGTTTATATTTCAGACATGCATTCGCGCAATCTCATGTGGGATGTAAACAAAAAAAACTTGATTATGCTAGATGGTAACATCGAATCGCCGACTGAACACCCACGTATTAACCCCAAAAAAGGATTTGGCCGCGCTATTGGTATCTTAGGCCCTCTTGGCGACAGAGTTTTCTATGACCGCTACTACAGTACCAAAGAAAAGGCTCCAGATGCTGCCGTAAGAACAGCTCTTGAGCGAGTGAACTTATTTTTTAACTCAAGTCAGAAAAATTGCGAGCCGCCGCCAGCTATCTATAAAGATGAGGTTTTTTCTATTGATGCACATGAAGTTTTTCGCGGTTAGAGTAAAAATCGCAATCTTAGTCTTTTTTTTGCAGCCCTTTGACGGCTTCTGTGAAAGCATGGAGACTCAAACCAACTCGCCACAAATCCCCTATGCTCTCAGCACAAGCGCCGGGTTCTTAGGAGCTGGTATTTTGTTCTCCCTTAAGCTTAACGAGCAACGAGAACTTTTTACTTTAGTTGAAAAAGAGGGATTTTTAATCCTCGGCTATTGGACAAACTATCTTTGTGGTATGCGTATGTTCCTTACCCCCTTCTCTTATTTAAGATTAGGGGCAGGCGTCAATGTTGATCAAACATGGTCAGAAAAGCAAAAACTAGCGCCTATTCTTTCAGTGCTGTGGGGCATAGAAAAGCCAGTGTCAGAACAGATAAAACTTGGTATCGAAATTGCTGGCATCGGGCTTCTCTTAAACAACAAAGGATCAGGTAGTTTTCTCCACCTTCCCAAGTTGACCCTCAGCTATGCTTTATAACCCTTTTAGGAAAGCTTTCTTGTTAAATAGAATTTTAATACTCACAACTTTATTTCTGTCCATACCAAACCCAATATTCGGTGAGGGAAGAGAGCTAAACTTCAACGAGAGCCAAATATATTGGGAGCTTGCATACGAGGTTGGTCTTTATTACGGATTTAAGCCTGTCAATGACGCTTTTGAACGGCCAAAAGGCCAAGGTATAAAACGAATGCCTTGGCAACCAATCGATGATAGCTTTCGCCATATTTTTCATCCTAGCGAGTATGGAACAGACCCTCTTGACAAAGAGGAGCCTTATAACCACGGTTCAGACCTGGCCAATCGCGCTATGGCCTACTATACTCTTGGCGCTGTTCCTTTATATATTGAAAGCGGTAAGAGATTGGGCGCTGTCTTTACAACGCTTCATATGATTGAAACAACTTTTTATCTCAACACGCTACTTCGCACTATTTTTTCTCGCTTTCGGCCACGCTCTGTCTATCGAAATGATACCGACTATGATAAGGCCCCCCGCAATTCATTCCCATCGGGACATGCTAGTCAAGCTTTTGCTTGGGCTACATCTGCAATTCTTATCACTGATCTGGGCCCCTTAGGATCGGCTGCTTTCTATAGTATAGCCACAGTAGCGTCCTTGCTGCGCCTTTCTGGAGGACAGCACTTTTTCTCTGATTTGGTAGCTGGTGCAATTGTTGGTACCGCCGTGCCTTGGGGGGTATATCATAGCTTACACAAGAAAGAGGCTAGCAGTTTTTCTCTCGACGTATTGCCTAATGAATTGCAAATAACATATCGGTTCTAATATGCAAAGGCTCTACTCTCTTTTTTTAATCTTACCTTTAACCTGCTCTTTAAAGCTTGAGGCTAGAGAATTAAACTTTGATGAACCTTATCTTTATGCTGAAATCTTACTTGATCTAGGTCTAGAAGCCTCAACAAAATCATTAGCCCGGAGATTTGCTGACGAACGAGGCCGTGAAAGGCTTCCTAGTCAAGAAATCGATAACAAATTCAGTTTATGGCTGCATGGTGGTAAGCATTATCCCTACACACGCGCTCGTGAAGCTTGGTATGACAGGCTAAGTGACGGGATAAAGGGCATCTTCCTTGTTGGCACTATTGTTGCTCCTTTGACCAAACCACAAGGTCACCGATTAGGAGCTTTTATGACTATGCGGCACACCATGCGATTTTGGTACTTGATGAGTAAAACGCTAAAATTGACTGTGGAACGTGAACGCCCCAAATACCATTACACAAAAGACCCCAAAGCTTTTGACACTGAGTCTTTCCCTTCAGGCCACACAGGTTCTACCTTTGCTGCCGCCTGCATCACAACTATGGTTTTGGATCTACCCACTTGGGGAAATATAGCTGTTTACTCGCTAGCTTCTACCGTTGGCTTTTTACGTATTGCAGCTGACAAGCATTTCTTCACAGATGTTGCAGCCGGTGCTGGCATTGGCTTTGTTGCCGCTTGGACTTCCTATTCAATCTTTGAAAAAGGCAAAGAGCCGGAAGCTTCTGGCTTAAGTTTCCAAGCTGGGGCTAACCATCTGGCGCTTATCTATCGTTTTTAAATGAGACAGCTTTGTGCCTTAGCTACTTCGCCAAGGACTGCTTGCCCCACTTTTAAACCATCAAGAGTCGCGCTGACAATACCTCCAGCAAAACCGGCTCCTTCACCACAAGGGAAAATACCTGGATGCGAGACTGACTGCAGATTTTGATCTCTAAGCATAGTAATAGGCGCTGATGTCTTTGATTCAAGACCAACGATGAGTGCATCACTACTGAGGTAGCCTTGCATTCTCTTATTGTATTCAATCAAAGCAGCTTTAAGCGAGTCGGTAATAAAATCCGGCAAGACTCTATCTAACCGCGCTGAAACGACGCCTGGTCGATAAGTCGAACGCAACTCACCAGAGCTTGCGCGCCCACCCAAAAAATCAACCAACTTTTGTGCTGGGGAATAGTAGTTGCCACCGCCAGCTTGAAAAGCTTTTTGCTCAAGAGCAGCTTGAAAATGCATGCCATCAAGAGGGTGCCCCTTGAAAAAATCTTCTCGCAGCACGTTGACAACGACAGCAGCATTGGCAAAACCGCTATTTCGAGAATGATAGCTCATCCCATTAATCGCCAAATGATGCTCTTGAGCAGGCGTTGGTAATAGGTTGCCACCAGGACACATGCAAAAGGTCCAAATTCCTCTTTCTCCAGCCCGGGCCACTAACTTGTACTCAGCCGCAGGTAGCATCTCACATCGTCCATATTGAATTTCATCAATGACAGCCTGTGGATGTTCAATCCGAGCACCCATAGCAAAAGGCTTCGGCGCCATGGCCATCTGCAGATCATAAAGCTTTTGGTATGTATCACGGGCTGAATGACCAATAGCCAAGATAAGATGGTCTGTGGCTATTTCATCACCATCAGCAAAACTCACAATGTAGCGAGCATGCTTACCACCAGAACGAAAGGAAGTAAAAATTTTGTTAAAGGAAAATTCGCTACCCTGCGCAATAAGATGTTTTCGCATCCTAAGAGCAATATTTAGCAAATAATCTGTGCCAATATGCGGATGAGCTTCATAGAGAATACTTTCTGGAGCTCCAAACTCATGGAATTTACCGAAAATATAACGAATAAGAGGATGATTGCGGCCACAAGTAAGCTTGCCATCTGAAAAGGTTCCAGCTCCCCCTTCTCCGTAGCAAAAGTTGCTCTCTGCATTAAACTCGCCTTTTACCCGCAACTTATTGACAGTCTTTATCCTTTTTTCGACTGGCTCACCTCTTTCCACAATATGAGAAGAAACACCAGACTCTTGCAAGCAAAGCGCAGCAAAAATACCTGCAGGACCGCTACCAATAATTAAAGGACGGTGGCGGAATTTTTTGGGCTCGACGTCAATCTTTACTGTGCCTTGTGTCCAGCTAGAAGTCTCTTCAAGATAAGGAAACATGCTTTTTAGCTTAGCTTCTTGACGAGCCTCAAAAGCTAATTGATACCGATAAACAATCTTAGATTTATGCCGTGCATCGAGAGATTTTTTATGAACCCTCGCTGAAACAACCTCATTGGCATCAATACCCAGTTTTTTGGCTACTAAGCTGCTTATATTCCCTAATTTTTGACTTTCCTCGACACTTAGCTCGAGGTCTTTTAATAATAAAACCATGAATTTTCCAGTAAAGCGTTGGCCAAATCTCTAACATACTCCTGCCTAAATGACAATAACCTTGCCAACCTATTGAAATTATTTGGTTTTATACAACTACTTTTCGTTTTGTTGTCATCTGGTATTCTAGAAGCAAAAAACTTCGCTGAATTAGGAGATGACATGAAACTTGTTAGAAAAAAACTATTGCTTCAAACCATCCCTTTCAATGTAGAAGAACTTGATTTTATTGATAAAGGCGACATACCTACACACCCTTACTACCGAATTTCTTGCTATGATTGGGTTAACATTCTAGCAGTCAATGACCAAAACGAAGCTCTTTTGGTTAAACAGTATAGAGCAGGAGCACTTAAATTTGTCCGTGAGCTACCTGGAGGGGTAATCAATGAAGACGAACAAGCAAATCCAATCCTAGCCGCCAAAAGAGAGCTTGAAGAAGAAACAGGTTTTATTGCCGATCATTGGCAACATCTTTTATCTATTAATCCCAACCCCGCAATCCAGCACAACAAGGTGCATTTTTTTTTGGCAAAAGGTTGCAAAATAAACGAAAATCGCAAACACTTTCCAGATCCAACTGAAGATATTGAGATTGAATGGGTCTTGTTAAATGAACTTCCTGAGCTGGTAAAGAAGGGCGAAATTGATCATGCTCTGTCAGCATTATGTATTTTTTCAAGCGGGCTTTTTTAAGTAAATCATAGGCATCTTTTGAATGAATCTCAAATCAGCAAGAAGATCTTTTATATCAGAACTATCAAATTCAGAATGTTCCATTGAAGACAAGGTCATCAGCATTTCAATTTCTTCAGCATCTGATTCTTTATCATCTTCTACGATCCAGTCTTCTATTTCCGCTTTGGTAATTGTCATTGCAGGGTTTTCGCAGGTCACATTATAAGGATAGGCATGTCCACTCTCCAGATTCTGAACAGGCATGTATTGCGTGT
>CALBMD010000340.1 GCA_937896265.1 uncultured Pseudomonadota bacterium | reverse complement strand
GCCGGGCGATGCAGGCCACCAAGAGCTGCTAAGATACCAGCTGTACTATAGATGAGTACTAATGAGGGAGTCGGTAATGCGGCATTTACAGCTAAAACACCAACAAAAATAGCCATAGCACACTCTGCTGCCACTAGCAGGCGTTTACGATCAACAGAGTCGGCAAGCACACCTCCCCATAATCCTGTAGCCACCAAACATACGAGTTCAATAGTACTGACCAAACCAGTATGTAAGGTTGACTGGGTTATTTTATAGACTTGAAAAGGGATAGTAACCATCGTCATCTGGGTGCCCAGCATGGAGATGAATTGGCTTAGATAAAGACGACGAAAATCAGCATTTTTTAAAGGGCTTAGGTCCATTTTGTTCACACTTATAGAGTCTAAAAATCCAAATTAGAGGCCTATAGTGGCATAGAACTAGTTTTAACGCTAATCCTTGTTTAATGAAAGCTGTTTGACTATTGCCTTAAAAGAAAATAACAGCTTAAAAAGTGCAAACCTGGCATGCGTCCTTAGCTTTATGCTCGTACTTCCTCGTTTGGCTGGTGGCGTTAGTCCAGTGCGCAGATGTTTCCAAAAACAGACGATTTTCCATTTTGATTTTGAATAAGCATTTCATCTGGTGATAAACTCACTTTATCAAGAGTCATTTCTCTAATTGTTATTGTGTTAACAACCTGGGTAACTAGATTGTGGGGGTATAGGGACGCAAGAAATTGAGCCCTCAATAGGGGAGGTTTCTAATATTCTTTGCTAACAATCACAACTCCTTATGCTGCGATTGGGTGTCGAGCCAAGTCATGAGTCTACTAGATTCTTTATCCCATGTTGGAAGGCGGGCAGCAAAGCGGTAAGAGCGTTGTTGCAGACGGCGCAAATACTCTCGTTGATAATAGAGTTGGCCTAAAATTTTAGGGAGCTCTTCTGGTTTAGAAAGCAACAGCCCAGCCCCTTGAGCTATGAGTCGGCGAATACCACCACGTCCCCAAGCCAGCACCAAAGCCCCATGGCTAGCAGCTTCCAAAGCGACGAGAGATAGCGACTCATACTGCGATGAGACAATAACTACGTCGATTTGCTGATAAATGTTAGTGAGTTTGCTGGGTGGTATTTCTCCCAATATCGTCACTCGATTTTCAGGAAGCCGCTTGACGATGGACATCACTTTTTCGCTGTAAAGAGTGTTATGGTCCTTATTGCCAACCAAAGTGAGATGCCAGTGAAATGCTGGTTTGCGGCGGTGCCAATCTTCCATACCAGCAACTAACTGTAGCTGCCCCTTGTTTTCATCCCAGCGGCCAATCTGTGCTAGGCGTAACTCTTTTTTTGGAAACCTTTGCTTCCATGGAAATTGCCATGCAGCGGCATCTAACACAAAACTTTGATTCATAGGGCCAAAGAGTTGTTTTGCCTTGTCAGCAAGCGCTTTGCTAACGAACACAACACCATGACACCGGTGATAGAACTCTCGCTCTTGGCCGCTAATTGGCCCGTGGCAGATAGCAATCTGTCTTTTTGCTATGGGTTGTTTGATTTGCTGCCATAATATCCCATCAACAAGTGCTGTTTCGTCAGCTGCACTTTTTTGCTGCAGGGTATTCTTTGCCGTAATGTGGCAACCATGCTGTGCTAATCCTTGCAGCAGATAGCTATTAAGGTAGTCACCTCCCGAGGCAGCTTTTTGAGACGGCCCATAGAAAGCTAGGTTCATGACAATAAAGGCATTTTAAAGGAAGCATAAGCACTTTGATCTTCCCACAGCCGCACCTTGAGAGAGGTAACGCCAGGGATTGGTGAGCTTGCAATCTTACGTGCTAGGATTGCAGCAAAATGCTCCAAGCTTGGATTTAAGTTTTGAAAATCAGGGGATTCATTGAGAACTTTTTCGATATAGGGCGCTAATGAATCATTAATTTTGGTTTTGAGGTCATCGATGTCGACTAGATAACCATGATGATTGAGAGCAGCTCCCTCAACTAACACTTCAAGGCAGTAGTCATGGCTATGGAGATGATTTTCTAAGCCCCAGTTGCCGCCAATTAGGAAGTGGCTAGCGATAAAGTTCTTACGTACACAGACTTGATACATTTAATTTCTCCTCATTCTTGCTTGCTCAGGCTTAAATTTATAGCATGGCAATAAAGCTATGACCACTGGATCAAGATAGGGCTTAAGTTGTTTTCCTTTAAAAGCCTTGCATATGCTTGAGGAGCTTCTGAAGGTTGTACTCTTTGGTAGGGTATGTTTGGCAGCAAGGGAAGATAACACATCGTTAGTTCTCGTCGTCTTTTTCTGTCATAGCGCAAAGAGTAGTTTGCGCCAAATGTTGATACTTGACTGGAAATAAGGGTTAATCGCCGCTTATGAAAGTTGCCACCGAATTTCACCACAGCTCCCTCTTCTGCATACCAAGAACCAATAACTAAACGCCCAGCAAAGCAGGCTAGCTCTATCGCCTTAGAGAGAGTCTCTTGTTGACCAGAGAGTTCAAACTGTAGATCGTAACTGATGGGACTACTTGGGTTAACGATGAAACCTAGCTCTTGTGCCATGTGTGCTCGTGCTGAGCTAGGTTCAAAGATATGGATATCGTTGTAGCCACTTTGCCGCAAGATCAGTGCCGTGCAAAGGCCTAAAATGCCAAATCCGTGGATGGCTATGCGTTCACCGATAAGAGGAGCAGCATCAAGTACAAAGGTTACAGCAGTCTCCATATTAGCAGAGTAAGCAGCCTGTTCGTCGCTTACGTCTGCGGGGAGAAACCAGAGCTCATCAGTTGTTGCATGATAATACTGCTGGTGCGGTTTTAGGGAAAAGACTCTTCTGCCCAGGAGAGAAGCGTTAACATCACTTCCTATAGCAAAGATAGTGCCAACATTTTGGTAGCCATAGCGAAAAGGCCAAGAGTGTATTTCTTCGTGAGCTATCTCTGTTTTGCCACTGAGTAATAGTTTTTCGGTGCCCATGCTAATTGCAGAGAGAGTCGTTGCAACTTGTACTTGATCTGCTCTCAATGTAGGTAAGGCGTAAGGAGCTAGCGTTACTTGCCCAGATTGTTGAAACCAAATAGCAAGATTTTCCATTGAAAGCCTCGTTTGAGAGTTGGCTCTAGCTTAAAGTTAGCTAAGTATTTCATATCGCTCATAGCTTAAAAAACCAAGTGAATTTATAGCCCGGATCCGAATTTCTAGTTGTGTGCAGCGTTGCTTTGTCGTCGCGAAATCCTCATGCCCAATATGTACAGATAGCAGACAATCAATCAATAGAACCATGGAGAATAATGTCAGGATCGCAGGCTAAATACTGAGGATTTTTAATAGTAACCTGGCAGGGCTTTTGTTGTGTAGCATAGCGGATAGTTTGCTGCTGCAAGGCTATAGTGGGGCATAAGGTGATAGCAACATAATCCACAACACCAGCTGCAAGAAAAGAGCTAATTACTTTGGCACCGCCTTCGATGAGTAAGCGCTTAATCCCTTGTTGATGAAGGTTTCTAAGAATACTAGTTGGAATTAATCCAAGGGTATCGCTTTCGCAAGCAAGAGTATGACACCCTAGTTGCTGGGATTTAACTATTGATTCTCTAGCAGCATCTTGGCAATGAATCATGATAGGCCGAGGTTGATCGTCGTGGAAGATGCCCATTTCAGGTGGCAAACGCAAATAAGAATCTAGGACAATGCGCTGGGGGTTTTTGCCTTCAATGAGCCTAACTGTTAGTTGCGGATTATCAATAGCAGCAGTTTGGCGCCCAATGAGGATTCCATCGGCCCAATTGCGAAGATGATGTACCCAGGTTAGAGAAGCTTTCCCACTGAGGTGGGTTCGTTGTCCCTCTCCAAAAGCAAGGCTGCCATCAAGGCTTTGAGCAAAGCTTAAGACAACAAAGGGTCGGTGCTGTTGATGTTTCATAGCGTGCTGTGTTAGATTTTCAATGAGCATAAGCTCTCATCCTCGTCCTAGCTTTAATAAAATTCTAGCGACATCCTGATGTTTAAGACCCTGCCATCCAGTATCAGGTAACATACCTTTATCCCATCCTAATGCTGATAAGCGATGTATCAAGCGAGGTTCATTACTCATAGCATGTACAATAGTACGAAAATTTACTTCATGCGACACGGTAGGTTGATGATCGCCAATAAAAAACACTAGCGTCGGGCGATGCAGATGGTGTTCGATAAAATCAGTTAGCACTTCCCATTCATAGACTACAGTGGCAGCAAATTGACTCTTACGTGTTAGCCCTTTTAGCATAGGAGCTAAGCTATATTCTTTAGTAATCACCTGCTTCTCTTGTAGGCTATGCCAATCTTTTGCTAAAGGAGGTAATAGCCATGGTGAATGAGTGCTTGTAAGCCTGACTTGAATAAACAGAGGATCTTTTTTTGCAACTAAGTGGTTTTCCCATAGTTTGCCTAAAGCATATTGATCTGGCGGCGCCCAAGCGTAAGGTATACCGTGGTAGTCAAGATTTTTCTGGCGGATAGTTTGATGAAAGGAATAAAGGTGATCCGCTGGAGCCTTCGTACTCATGGTCAATGGCTCAAGTGAGGCTGTATAATAACTGTTTGCCTTGAAGATATCGACGAGAGAATAAAGCTTATGACGATTGCGGACATAGAAATCATAGGTAGTTTGATCTTCAATAGGGGTTCCTAAAAGCAGGGTTGCTCCGGCTAGCCAAGATCCACCACCAAATACTGTGGAATGAGAAATTGTAGAAAAGCTAACAAACTTTTCCCCCTCAAACTTTTTTTCTACGGCCTTCATTAAGGGTCTAAATTGTATAGCTAGTTCTGGGTCGGATAAAAGACATTGTCCATAGGATTCAATAATAAAGAACCAAACATCATAGGAGCCATCCATAGAGATTTTTTCAACATCACTCAAAGGAGCTATCTTAGTTAAAGCCTGGAGACGAGCGAATTCTGTACGCTTAGTATTATCTCGTTGCCAGGCGCGAAGGAAAGCTAAGCTTGAGCTATGTAGCACTTTCCCGTCTTGAGCAGAGGGGAGCTTGGGTTGTGATTTTATTGATATTACAGCAGGTATGAGTAATAGACAAAGAAACCATGCTCTATGCTGCATATGAGCGCCAGCTACCTGCAGTTGTTTCCAGAGTTGAAAAATACCCCACCCACATATTGCAATAGCTAAGAACACTAAACTCGAAGATAGAGCCATGATAATGTCATGGGCGCCGATTATGTATGTCAAGCCATGGTTCAGGAGTTTTATATCTGAGAGAATATCGCTAGCTCGGCCTAGAAAATGCATATAGGCATAGTCGTAGCTTTGGTAGAGAAGATTTATACCGTAGACTACAGTAGCAAAGCTTGTCACACAGCGGCCAACTGTTTTTTTGCTAGCTAGCAATACAAGCCATGCTAAGAAGAAAGTTTCGCTATTGATCCGAAAAAGATCAATATTATCTCGATACCAAAAGAAAAAGCGCAACAGAGCCTCAAAATAAGACTTATCCCATAGTGAGCCAACAAGAGTGAGATCTTTTGAGGGTGTCGGGAAAAAATCCATGTGATCCACGACCTCTAAATAACTAGGCAGTAGCATCAGAGTGTTGAGGGTTGTCAAGATTGCTACAAATTTTATCGTTGGTTGCCAACCCTTAGCGCTTAAGTAATAAAAATCAAGATAAAAGGAACAAAATAGAAGAAGACCGCTTGAACCCATTAACCATGATGCCATCTCAGATGGCAAAAAAAGGCCGGCGATGAGTGTGGCTACCAAATAGATATAAACAGGTCTACCAAGTGGGTGTCTAATTGGTGTGGGATTTGAGCCAAAAAGAAGTCTTCTTAAAACACAGAAGCTGTAGCGGCTAGCAGCAATAACTATCATTGCAGCACCCATATGGTGCTGCTTGAGAAAATTAATGGCTAGGCACCAAACCATGAGGGCATCAGCTTCTATATCAAACTGTGCTCCTGCTTCATTTTGGGTCCCGCTGCTGCGAGCTAATTTACCATCAAGGGCATCTAAAAGCAGAGCTATGATGCTTGCTGTCGCTAGGATTAATGGAGGAGTCTGAAGGAATGTGACACTTAGTATCAAAAGACTGCGTGCAAGAGTAGCGATATTGCCTGGGTGATGATGGAATTTGATCTGCCGAAAAAACGCTAAGAAAAAGCTGCCGCCAAGAGCTAGAATAGCCCAATTTAGCTGGTTAAAATAATACCCTATTGCTGTTGCTGCCAAAGCACAAGCGGCATGAATTCCTAGGCGTTGCTCTAGATGCATTTTTATTTATCCTATTTTTGTCACTGCGGATTGCTAAGCTATCTGATCTTTGTGCATTTGGTGTGGTTAAGTGCTCTTTTTAAAAAAACTAGCGAGCTTTATATACAGTTTAAAAGTCATTTCAGCGTCATAGTCAGCTCGATGAGCATTCGCACGTGACATTTGCAAACCCATACGTCCACAGAATTTACGAAGCCCACCAACAAATTTAGTGTTATTAATCATCGCATGCGTTTGGGCTATAGCTTTAATATCAATCCATCGGCGTCCAAATTTCCAAATTATTGGGTCATTCAATTGATTGCGAAGTAAATAAGTATCTGAAACTCCCCACTGATGCAAAACCGTTAAGGCATTGTGTTTGGTAACGTCCTTCGCCAATTCAAGATAGGCTGAGCGGAGATCTGTTCCACTGTCAGCCATTTCTTGATTAATGCCCGTTAGCTTTATGATTTCTTGAGCTATCGTTTCTTTTGGGTTCACGAAGATTGATTTTCTAAGCTGAATTTCGCCGGTGAAAATGTCGCCAATGACATAACCCAATTCAATAATGGCTTCACTTGGCTGATTAAGTTCCAAATCGAAAACTACAATTTTAGTTGGTTTTGACTCATTTTTCATAGAATCTTTCCTTCGAATTATTTAAATAATAACAGAATATTAAGCAAGAAATGCAGCAATAATATCCGATTTTTTCTCCGAACGTATCCATTGTAACCCATACTTATCTGTTTACCCGCCGACCTGTGCAGCAAGCTTCATTAACACGGGTAATGCAAACAGATCACCTAACGCCGATCGGGCCGATGCGGGGCCACGACGGCTGGTGATGACTCTTTAAACTTGTGGCTAGCAGAAAGACCATAGGTGGTGATGGCCATG
>CALBMD010000339.1 GCA_937896265.1 uncultured Pseudomonadota bacterium | reverse complement strand
CAGAGTATTTTGTTGCAATAGTCCAAAGATAACGTAGAGCCGCTTTTTTATGTTGATTACGATAGTAGATTTCGCCAGTAAAAATCTCACAGTTCTTTTTTGTTTTACTATCGTCTGGATAGTTCTTTATATAGATGTTGCAAGATCGAATGAAATTCTTTGCTGCTTGACTTAGTGCTTTTGGCCGACCTTTAAGATCTGGTTTTATTTTAATCAGTGCTGTTAACTCTGGTGTAAAATCTTTATTAAAAGAATCAAGCATATTTTTTGCTGATCTGGCGTGGATATTTTCTTTAACTTTGCCATTTTGGTCGTAAATGACCGCTTTATCTTTCCCTAGCTGCACAATCTCAAAATAATACTCACCAGCTAATCGATACTCCTCATTGAAGTATGCAATGTCAGCCATATATTCTTTAATTTCAACATCTTGTATTGAATTTGGGTAAGAAGCTAAGAATAAAGTATACCCGACAGTAGCCTCTTTGAGGATAGTCTTACTATTTTGCTTTTGCCCTTCCTTATGAAGGATTTTAGGATAATAAGCTAGTAGCCTCTCAGTCCTAACCTGAGCTGCCTGAAGCTGCTCAGGTGTTTTGCCAGCAGCCCAAGAACTATCTTTTCTTGTAACACGAAAGAGATTTTTGAGATTTCCCCAAATTTTTGAATATTGACCAAGCTCATGACTAAGAGAAGCTCTCTCAACATAGGCCTCAACAATATTAAGATGATTCGGATAGTTTTTTGCAAATAAATCCCAAACAGCTAATGCTTTACCAAAACGACCTTGTTCAGCATACGTTTGACCCATCAAACGCAAAAGATCGGGGATAAAACTTTCGCCACCGTTATGCTTGTAGTACTCGATTGCTTCAGAAACTTGCCCTAATTCAGCAAAAGCATAAACCATATCACGCATAGCTTCATCTTTGAGGCGCTTAGCATTCTCACCACCTTGATTTTCTGAATAATCGATCGTTTTTTTCCAGTATTGAATAGCGCTTCGATATTGAGCCAAGTTGAAATAGCACCATGCAATTTTGAATAAAGTCCAACCGTATCGTTTGGAGGTGGTATAGCGGCCAGCTGCAAAAAATTCTTCCTGCGCCTTTTTAAAATCATGCTTATCAAAGTAGTACTCACCTAGAGCAAAATGCGCTTCTCCAATGACTGCGGATTTCTTATAAGTTGCAATGATGTGTTTGAGTTCCTGAACGGCTTCTTCATTTCTTCCTAGAAACTGCAAAGCAAGAATTCCGTCAAAATAAAGAGCTTCAACGCCTGGAAAAGTCGCAAACTCTTGTTTAAGTTTCATTGCCAATGTATAAATCTGCGTCCAGTAACGGTCAGAAACTTTATTATCTACTTTTGGCTCTTTACCTTTTCGACCGCCTTTATTCCATGCATCCCAAGCTTGAGCATACTTCTTATGCTCTTCATTCGTTACATAAGCTGCTTGCTCTAGCGAAAGATTAATAATGCGATCAAACATAGCATAACGAGATTTCGAACCACGAGGGAGAGTTTTTACAGTTTCATTTAAATACTGAAGAGATTGGTCAATATTTTGAATCAGCTCTGACTCAAGAGAGCCTAACATCTCCGCTTTACTTACTGATTCAGCTGCTTTGTCTTTCGTTTGAGGCTTTTGTCTTTCGATCTTTTCGACATTAACCTGCGCTCTTTCTGATTGGGTACGAGCAATCAGAACAGATGAAGGTAAGCAGAGATAAATCACAACTAAACTTCTGCAAAACTTTTTTGGTTTCCTAGTCATAGCTAACTACATTTACTCTCAATGTTATAGACATAGCCACCAAGCTCATCTTGCCAGTACTCTCCTTTTTTACCTTCCTTACCAGCTTCAAATGGCCAATACTCAAGCTTTTGCCCAATAACTAAAGGTTGCAAGCCGCCTATAAAGTTCGAACGCTTCTTAGAAGAGTCGATCTTTAATTTTGAGCGGAGAGCATCTACTTTACCAAGCATCAATTCAGCAGTTATAAGCTTTGTTTGGTCATACAGATCCACGAGATAATCAGAATAACTTGTTCCTTCACGATAAAGTTTACGGGCAAGCTCTTGTTCAAGTGTTTTTCTTTCACTGCTAGCAACACGAATAAGATCGCTGCTAAAACTTCCATTGTTTTTATATCTTTCTCGAATATAAGCAATCTCTTCGGTAATAATTTCGCTAATCTTTTTGTTATCACGATAAAGATCAGTCTGGCTCAAAATATGAATAATTGGGTCAGAAAGATGATGCTTATTCGGGATTCTATTATCAAACTCAACCACTATTTTCAAAAACTCTGACTTATCATCAAGGTTATTTTGCAAAATATTTTTAAGGTCATTCATGATTGGCACATATCGATCTTTGAAATTATTCATAGCTTCTTTTACTTTTTCGTAACGGCAAAGACGAAGATAAGAAATTGCTTCAAGAATATAGCTTTCTGGGAAGAATCGATGAGCAAAAAAAGGTGAGTGAAGAGTATGAATGTTACCCAAAGTATTATTTGGCTTAGCATTGACTAAAAAATCCCAAGATGATTCAAAAATTGCTGTCAACCAAAATGGTGAGTTACGAGAAATCTTGGCATAATAAGCAATAGATTCTTCAAAGTCTCTTTTTTCGTAATTAATGCGCGCAATATTGAGATTTGCTTGATCAAGCATACGACTCTTTGGTGAAGCCAAATCAGCAACTTTTCTAAAAAGCTCAATAGCTTTGTTTTTTTGGCCTAAAGCATTGATGATCACAGCTTGCATGAATAAAGCTTCATTGTACCTAGCATCGCTTTGAGATACTTGAGAGAAATAAGACATAGCTTCTTTGAATTTTTGCAGACGAAAACTCTCTTCTGCTTTGACATAGGCGTAAATGCTTCTGCTTTCCTTAAGCAGCTTTTTTTCATCAATTTTCGCGCGGAAAGTTGATCCTAAAAAACTTGTATTTAAGCGTATATCCTGATCAATATTGGACAATCCTTTAATTGCATCATTAAAGAATTTACCGCTAGGGCCTTGTCTAATTAAATCTCGAAAATAGATAGCCGCCATCATTCTCAGCTCTTGGCGGTCTAATGTTTTGGCTAGGTAATAGACTGCTTCTTGGTCAACCCCAGATTTTGCCATTTTAAAAAGCTTCTGTAGGACAGTATCTGATCCGCTCTGATAAATAGCTTTAGCGCTAGGTCCACTGCCTTTTGGCGCTAAGCCAGAAGACGAGAAGCTAATCAAAACCAAAGCGCTAGCAGCTATAGATTTACGATAGATCTTATTCACAGCCTACACCATTCAAAGAAAGTATGAATACCCCATTTTTACAACAACGTTCGTCACATTCTCAGTTGAAGGGGCAGCATCAGTTGAGCATGACCCATCACTAGCGTTTCGAATGATATTATTAACCCTTAAATCCCATTTCAAACTGGAATTTTTGCTGACAAAAAATCGCTGCCCAGCCCCCAAATAGACGCTTGGGTAAGAATACATAGCAGGAGTATCAGGACTACGGGCTGTTGGACTTGAATTAGCGGTTGCTTCACAATGATCATATTTATATAAAAGCTCTGTTTTACCACCTCCAACAGAGAAGTACGTATCTGAATAAAACAAATAGCCACTTTCAGCTTGAAACTTGCCATAGATAGGCGTCCAAAGTAGGCCAACTTCAGCTAAAGAGCGGGTGCGAGTGACTTCTGTTTTAATGTTAAAGTCACCATCAAGATGCTTTTTTTCTATTTTATCAATAGATAAGCCATAAGAATAATCACCTTCAATAGCCCAGCTATCAGAAAAATGAAAAGCAAGCACTCCTGACATCATATAAGTATATATAAAGCTTTGATTGGTGATAACGGCAGGTCCCAATCCTATTTCAAGTCGATATCTCTTATCAAAATATCGAGGCCTAATAACTCGAATCTCAAACTCTTTAAATTCATCATCTTCTTCTGCGCAGAATGAATTCCAAGATGCTCCAAGGAGCAAGATCGTCAAGAATAGTTTAATAAATCTTTTTGTCATGGCATTAACTCTGCGACTTAGCGACCATCAACTTAAAACTGACAAATTCCGCTTGTTGTGCGGAAAGCATCAACCGCCTAATGATTTTAAAACTATATTTTTTGTCAATCTCCATGGTCAATTGACCAGGCTTGCTTTTGTCTTTAGTAAAGCGTTTATTTACCTCAGCTACCTTCAAAAGCTCCTGATAAACTTTTGAAATAGCTCCTTGTGAAAGCTCAGCTGCATCAACATCATCACCTGCAATATCCAAGATCTTCTTGTCATTCACAAGCAGTTCATTTTTAGTCAAGATTAACACTGGAATCTCATCGAGCGATTGAACAGTATCAGATTCCGCAAGTTCTAGACCTTTACTGACATCATGATTCACAGGATCAGTTGAAAAACTCATAAGAAGAAATAAGATCAAAATGCTAAAAATATCTAGCATAGGCATGATATTTAGCTCAATTTGATCGCCGTTATTTGAGGCTACGCTGGCCACGTGTCTATCCTTCCGTCAATCTAAAGCAGTACATTGCCGATAACTACTTTTGGAAAAAGTCCTGGAACTCTTTTTCCAAGAGCTTTTTCCCCAGATGAGTTTTCTACTTTATCTTTTGCAACAATCAACTTGATCTCATCCAATGTAGAAATCATTAACTGATAAACGACATCATCATCAACCATAAGCGTTGCTGAATCAGCATCAACATTATCATTTTTTAGGCGAACCAAAGCCTCATGGAAATCCTGAAGTCCCTTTTTATCTGTCGGGAAATCTTCTTTTTGCTTGTTTTCTGGTGGCTGAGAAAAATTGCTGTTTAGAGTTACTTTATCTTTTGCCAAATGAATATTGACAACAAGCTCCCTTTTGGGAACTTTTTTCTCTGGAGGCGGGGCTGCATTAGTTAAAAAAGGTACTTGCACTTCTAAGATACCTATGGATATAAAGACAGCGCTAAACAACAAAAATGTACAGAGCAATGAAAAAATATCGATAAACGGCATCACATTGAGCTCAACCGAAGATGAACCACCAACATCTATTATTTTTCTTTGCTTTTTCAAAAGAACCTCTTAATTTTTTGCCGAATATCCCTTGATTTTCATCTTTCTTGTGTAAAGTAGATCTGTAAGCTTTGCGACATTTTGGTTAATATCACCAACAATAGCCTGCTGTTTTGCCATTAAAATCCCATGGCACAATAAACACAAAAGAGCTGTACCCAGGCCAAACGAGGTGGCGGTAAGAGCTTCTGATATACCTTCTGCTAATAGTGTTTGTTTTTCAGCTCCGGTTGCTGAAGCAGCTGCACCAAAAGATTTTATCAAGCCAAAAATAGTACCTAAAAGACCAAGTAGTGTTGCAACGTTAGCAGTAGTACCAAGCAAAGATACTGTGCGAGTCACTTTGGGAAGCACCGAAAGTGAAGCTGCAGTCATAGCATTCTCAATCTCTTCAGAAGTATCATTAGCTCTTTTTAACCCCTCTGAGAGAACATATGGCAAAAGCTTTGGACGTGCCTTCTTACATAGACGGATAGCATTTTCAATTGAGTTATTCATGACCATCTTTTGAATAGCGGCCATAAATCCCGAACTATTTACTAAATCGTATTGCAACCAATAACGGTAAATTCTCTCGACGATGATGGTAATGGCTATAAAAAAAACAAAACTAATACAGCTCATCACCAGGAGGCCACCCCTGTGAAATACTTCCACTAACGTGTCAAATAGGCCCATTTACCAACCTCCAAGCTAAGAGCGATGACTATTCTTCCTTGAATGATAAATAAAATATACTATACCTTTCATGATGGGATAGTTGGCAAAACTTGCCTAGACCAGAATGATCAAAATGACTACTATGACCTAGAACAGCAACCTGATGGCAAAAAGAGAGATTCCAAATGGTGAAGAAGATTAAAGTTAAGAATCCAGTAGTTGAACTTGACGGCGATGAGATGACACGCATTATATGGGAAGATATTAAATCTAAATTTATCTCTCCTTACTTAGACATAAACCTCCTTTATTTTGATCTAGGCATCGAAAATCGTGACCGCACAAATGATCAGGTTACTCTTGATGCAGCAAAAGCTATTTCCGAGCATCACATAGGCATTAAATGCGCAACAATTACTCCAGATGAAAAACGAGTGGAAGAATTTAACCTTAAGAAAATGTGGAAAAGCCCCAACGGCACTATCCGAAATCATTTAGGGGGAACTGTTTTTCGTTCACCAATCATCTGCAACAATATTCCAAGGCTAGTACCGAACTGGAAAAAACCAATTGTTATTGGCCGCCATGCCCATGCTGATCAATATAAATGCGTCGATATCAAAGTCAAAGGACCAGGCCAACTGAAGCTTGTCTATGAAGGAGCAGAAGGTAAGCAAGAATGGCCTGTTAATGACTTTAAAGGCCCAGGAATTGGCCTTGCTATGTATAACACCCATGAATCAATCTATGGTTTTGCACGCTCTTGCATGGAATATGCTCTTAGTGTTGGATTTCCTTTGTATTTATCTACAAAAAACACCATCTTAAAAACATATGATGGTGTTTTTAAAGATATTTTCCAGGAAGTTTTTGAAAGTGAATATCAAAAATCTTTTGCTGACAAAGGCATCAGTTATGAACATCGCCTCATTGATGATATGGTAGCTTCTGTCCTAAAAATGGATGGCGCCATTGTTTGGGCATGTAAAAATTATGATGGCGATGTGCAATCTGATACTGTTGCTCAAGGTTTTGGCAGCCTAGGTCTTATGACATCAATCTTAGTATGCCCAGATGGTAAAACAGTCGAAACAGAAGCCGCTCATGGGACGGTAACCCGCCACTACCGCGAGCATCTGCAAGGTAAAAAGACCTCAACAAACCCAGTAGCAAGCATTTTTGCCTGGACGCAAGGATTAAGTCATCGCGGCAAACTCGATGGCAATGTCGAGTTGCAAAAATGGGCTTCAGATTTAGAACGTACTTGTATTGAAACTATTGAATCTGGTCATATGACTAAAGACTTAGCCCTTTGCATCCATGGCAGTAAACTAAAACCAACAGATTATTTGAGCACTAAAGAATTTCTAGATCAAATTGATCAACGCCTTCGAGCTAAATATTAGCTCGCTGACATTGCTGTTCTGATAAAATCTTCTAAGTTTGCTTGCCCTTTAAAGCCTGGTTTTTTGTCCTGTAATTTTTTGTTCTTAAAGACAAAAAAGAACGGCAAAACCTCGCTATCGGTTATCTCGAGCATTTCGGGGTAGTCATCAACAGAGATCTGACCAAAAAGTAATCCAAATGTATCTTTCGCCTCAATCTTTTCCAAAGCAGGCTTTGACAAGGTGCAAGCACCGCAACCCTTCTTCCATAATTTTAAAAAGACACTTTTTCCATCATCAAGATAAGATTTAAGTTCATCTGGGTGCCAACTGTTCATAAATAATCCTTTAGACGGGAACTATTTGAATTCTTACTAAAAATCTGCCAATAATGAGCAAGTACTTAAAAGATCAGCCACTAGATCAAAATCCTCGCTAGGAAGTTGTCCGATGCAAATTGATTTTGAGAATGTTAGTAAACATTATGGGTCCTTTCAAGCCATTTCCAATTTTAGCCTCCATATCAAGAGCGCTTCACTGCATTTCCTATTAGGTCCCTCAGGGTGTGGTAAGACGACCCTAATTCGCCTTTTAGCTGGCCTTGAAGATGCCTCTTCTGGTCGCTTACTCTTTGGCGGGCAGGATGCTACAGCGATACCACCCGCAGCACGGGGCGTAGGTATGGTTTTTCAGAATTATGCCCTTTGGCCCCACATGAGCTGCCAGGAAAATATCGAGTATGGGCTAAATTTACGTAAAATTTCGCGCGAAGAGAAAAATCAAAAAGTATCTGAGGTTCTTAAATTAACTCATCTAGAAGAGTGCCGCCGCAAGTATCCTGGACAACTTTCAGGCGGCCAACAACAAAGAGTCGCTTTAGCAAGAGCTTTAGCTATTGAGCCAAAGATCTTGCTGTTAGATGAACCTCTTTCAAATCTTGATGCTAAATTACGCTCGGAAATGCGAGAATACCTGCTTGAAATCCATGCAAAAACCCAGATTACAACTATTTACGTCACTCATGATCAGCGCGAAGCCTTATCAATGGGGACTGAGGTTTCAGTTTTAAATCGTGGTCAACTTTTACAAACTGGCACGCCAAAAGAGCTTTATCATGAACCAACATCGCTGTTTTTGGCAAAATTTATTGGTGAAACTAACCTTATTGATGGTTTTATCGATAAAACTGCCAGCGACGGCATGATCGTTAAAACAACCTTGGGTAATATCAATACGCCAAGAAACGAGACTTTGGCAAAGATTGGCCAGCCTGTCACATTATCCATCAGGCCTGAAGCTATTGCCGTCTCGCTAAAGGAAAAAAATTCAGACGAGTTAAATATTCTACCTGCTCAAATTACTAATACAGTCTTTTTTGGCGATATGGAGCAACTGACAGCTAAGATTGGTAAAGAAGGCCAACTCAAAGTACATCGTTGCTATACTGGCGCATCAGAAATGCCGTTAGGCGCTGCTATCACTTGCTTCTTGCCTAAAGCGCAAATCCGCGTTTTTGCTCAAGAGGGAGCTACCTAATGGCAAGCTCAGCTGTCTTTATACAAAACAAAAAAACCCCACTTCTTCTCTACGCAGCAAGCGCTCTAATTATCTTGTTTTTATTTTTCTTTTTACTACTACCGGTTGGGGTTATTTTAATAAAAGCACTGCAAGATGAAGAAGGTCAATTCACTCTTCAGTACTTTAGCCTCATTTGGCAAAATGAGAGTTATCTACTAGCTATTGCTAATAGCTTCAAGTTAGCAGCTATGACAACTATCTCTTGTTTGGCCATTAGCTTTCCACTAGCCTTGATTAACTCAAGATTTAGCTATCCTGGTAAAAAAATATTTAGCGTGCTTTTACTAGCACCTCTAGTCTTACCGCCCTTTGTAGCCGCTGTTGGTATTAATAAATTATTTGCCAAATTTGGCGCAGTAAATCTTATGCTTCAGGAAATCGGTATTATTTCTGAGATGATTGACTGGATGCATTCAGACAATCTTTTTGCAGTTGTTGTGCTGCTTGAAACCATACACCTTTTCCCCATCCTCTATCTTAATATCATGGCTGCTATTGCTAATATCGACCCAAGCCTTGAAGAAGCAGCCAGCATTCTTGGTGCTTCCAGGCTAAAGCGATTTCGTGACATTATTTGGTATCTTGCAAGACCTGGTATCTTTGCAGGTGCGTCGATTGTCTTTGTCTTTGCTTTTACTGACCTAGGGACACCGCTTTTAACTGGGTGGACTGATAATGTTGCAGTGAAAATTTTTGACCTTGTAACAAGCGCCGCTAGCAATCCTATGGGTTATGCCCTTGTTATCCTTGTTCTAGCAGTTGTAGCAACTTCATTTGTCACCTCACGTTTTCTTTATGCAAGGACAAGCTACCCGACGCTTGCCAAAGGACATGTACAAAAAATCGAGGAAAAAGCATCCTCTGCGACAAAAATGATCTTTGTTTTAGCTAATATCATACTTTTAACCTTAGCCCTTGCACCACACCTTAGCGTCTTGATAGCCAGTTTTAGTGAAAAATGGTTTATGACAATTCTACCTACGGAAATTGGGCTAAATCACTACCGCGATATCTGGCAAGAGCCTATTTCAATCATTGGTATCAAAAATAGCCTGGCTCTATCAGTAGTAGCTACATTGATAGACATGGTTTTGGGGTTTGGGATTGCCTTTATCGTCACCCGCAAACTATTACCTTTCAGTAATTTTTTAGACGGCCTTGTCATGCTACCTCTTGCTATTCCTGGGATTGTCTTAGCCTTTGGCTATGTCGTTTGCTACACGGACACTTTTCTAGATCCTTTAAACAACCCAACCTTTCTTTTAATTGTAGCCTACAGCATCAGGCGCCTTCCCTTTATGGTTCGAGCTGCTAGTGCTGGCTTGAGCCAACTCTCTCTTAGCTTGGAAGAAGCTTCCTATACTTTGGGAGCAAGCAAAAGCTTAACCATCTATAAGATATCGTTGCCGCTTACTTTTGCAAATATCCTAGCAGGGGCTATTTTTTGTTTTGCTTTTACTATGCTTGATGTCTCTGACTCTTTAATTCTAGCTATGAAGGATAGGTTTTATCCTCTAACCAAGGCTATCTATGCTCTTTATCTGGAACAAGGACGAGGAGAAAATCTTGCCTGTGCTCTAGGAAGCATCGGGATGCTCATCTTAGCTTTGGCTTTAAGCCTTGTTTCAATTATTTTGGGAAAAAAAATGGGCGAGCTTTTTCGAGGATAAACTCGCCCATAAGAAGTTATTTAGCCATGATTGATTTTGGCTTTTTCATATTTAAGTAGATCTGTAGCATCAACGGGAATGCTATCGCAGTCAGCCTCATCAATAAAATCTTCTGTTTTTAGAAGCCGAATATTCGCACTGGACTTATGCTGCTTTAATTTTTCCTTTTGTTTTTTAAGCACGGCATCAAGCTTATCTGTTAGAAGGTCAATCGATCCGTACATATCTTCACATTCAGCCTCAACCTCACAGTTGAAACCATCTCCGCCTTTAATGCTAAGATGCACCTTTTGAGTTGCTGGGTGCCCCTCAACAGAAAAAACGACGTGGGTATCGATTGGTTTGGTAGAATACTTCTCAACTTTGGGAGTGATTTTAGACCGCGCATAATCGGTCAATGCTTCTGATGCTTTCATATGCTTAAAGGAAAATCTGCAATCCATTAGAGCCCTCCTTTTCGAGCAGCTAGTCAAAATGATAAAAAACCCAGTAATTTTCTATATTATACCCCTCCTCTACAAAATGCTTGCCTACTACGAAATCGGTTTTTTCTCACCGATTCTTTAGATATTCTAGGCAAGGCAAGATGAGAAAATCATTAACCGCCCTGATTATAATAAATCTTTTGTAATGATGGAAAAATTTTATTATTTTTCCAATTATTTCGAAACCTTAGCAAGAGAGGAATAACCAGCTGGAAACACAGCAGAATACATCCAACCGGCTTAATATTGAGGTTGGCCATGTAAGTTTCCACAATGCCGACAATGGTTTTTCGGTACTTTCGGCCTATATTGTTGAGACTGGGGAACAGATTAAAGTTGCAGGTTCTTTTTTGGAACCTAAGCCACATGAGTATTATTCTGTCAGCGGGAAGTGGACTTTTCACAACCAATTTGGCAAACAGTTTAAGGTGGAGCAGGCTGTTGAGTCGCGTCCTAATACTAAGGACGGTATCATTCGCTATTTAGCATCAGATCTTTTCGAGGGAGTTGGTCCAAAAACAGCTAAAAAAATTGTCGATTCTTTTGGCTTGGATACTTTTAGAGTCTTAGAGGAGGATCCTGAGCGCCTAAAAATCCTCCCTAAAACAGCGAAAAAGACTATTCAGAAATTGATCCAAAACTGGAAGGAAAAAAAGAGCTACCATGAGTTAGCTATGTTTTTATCGCGCCATGGCTTAGGCCCAACACAAACGCAAAAGGTGATCCGTCTTTATGGCAGCCGAGCTATTGATGAGCTAAGTAATGATCCTTATGTTCTAATAGACAATATTCGAGGGGTTGGATTTTTAACCGCTGACCGTATTGCTCGCTCGATTGGCATCACATTAGATCATCCCAAGCGCATAGCGCGTGCTACGCTCTATGCTCTTGGCCAAGCCGAGAGTGCTGGCCACTGTTACCTTGAGCGCACGCAGCTCCTTGAAAAACTATCCAAGCTTCTACAAATTCCTAGCGACACCCTTCCCTTAAAACTAGACCCTTGTCTACACGACCTCCGCCTCCAGTACCACCTCCTCTTAGAGGACACCCACCTTACTAATCCAAAAATCTACCTTACTCGCCTATGGCAAGCCGAGCAGAGCGCTAGCATAAAAATAGCCACCCTCTTAACATCTAATACAGCCGCTACCCTCTCTAAAGAGGACACCCACCTTAGAGTAGTAAAATGGCTGGCATCATACAGCCAACAGGCAAAGATTGAGCTCTCGCATGAGCAACAAGAAAGCGTATTAAAAGCAGCAACTAACAGCGTTTTTGTTTTAACTGGCGGGCCTGGATGCGGTAAAACAACAACAGCTAATACTATTATCCGCTTGCTTAAAGCTATGGGCAAAACTGTTGCCTTGGCAGCGCCTACCGGACGAGCAGCTCAGAGAATGAGCGAGGTATCTGGGTTTCCAGCAAAAACAATCCATCGCCTAATTGAATGGTCATCAAGCGAGCAGCGCTTTCTAAAAGATGAGACTAACCCGCTGACTGCCGAAGTAGTGATTATTGATGAAAGCTCTATGCTTGATATACAGCTAGCTTCAGCCTTGCTAAGCGCCCTTCCTATGAATGCGCAAGTCATCTTCATCGGCGATGTTGACCAGCTCCCTAGTGTTGGTGCTGGCAACCTGCTGCGCGATCTCTTACAGTCTGGCGTTATTCCCTTTACCAAGCTAGACAAGGTCTTCCGCCAAGCAGAAAGCTCGAAAATTATCGAGGTGGCTCATACCATAAATCGAGGTGAAGAACCTGAAATTTCCAATGAATCTTTAATGGACTGCCAGTTTTTAGAAGCAAAATCAGCAGAAGAAATAGCAGTTCTTCTTAAGCATCTTACAAGTAGTGTATTACCTAAAGCTGGTTATGATCCAGTGACTGATATCCAGATTCTTTCCCCTATGAATCGCGGTCCAATCGGGGCAATAGAAATTAATAGTCAGTTACAGAGTCTTTTAAATCCCTACTTAGGAGGCCGACCTAGTGCAAATCGAATCAATCAAGGTGACAAAGTCATTCAGCTTGTAAATAACTATGAGCTAAACGTTTTTAATGGTGATATCGGCATCGTTTTGACAGTAAAAGGTGGAGAAGACAAGGCACTGCATATTCAATTTGGCGACAGACTGGTAAAGTATGATAACGAGCAAGCCAATGACTTGGCTCTTGCTTATGCAATCACAATTCACAAATCTCAAGGGAGCGAGTTTCCTGTTGTTATTATCCCTACGAGTATGAGTCATTACGTAATGCTCCAGAGAAATCTGATTTATACGGCCTTAACAAGAGCAAGAAAGCTAGCAATTTTTATTGGCGATAAAAAAGCTCTAGCAATGGCTGTACGCAATGAAAAGAGCTCTATCCGCCAAACTGGCCTTACCACAAAATTACTTCTTGCCCTTACCGCAAGCTCCAAGAAAGCAAACTATGATACACACTCCAGCTAACTCTAGGTTGTTTGTTCGCATGCGATTTTACTGCCTCTGGTTGCTACTTATAGGGGTTTGGGCTGTTTTATTGCCAATTACACGCGATGAAGCTTATTATCTGATGTGGGCAAAAAAGCCAGCTCTAGGCTATTTTGATCACCCGCCTTTTATAGCGTGGTTGCTCGCGAATTTTTCGCAAATATGGGGTGCAAAGATATTCCACTTTCGGCTTGGAAATATCTTTTGTGCTGCCCTTGTTGCCTTGGTGATTGGACGCATTATTAGACGCTGCCAGTGCAATATTAATCAGTCCCAAAATGGCCTCTATCTGACCTTAGGTAACTTTGGCCTTATGGGTATTGCTTTATTGTCTACACCTGATACTCCGATGCTGCTCTTTTGGAGTCTTGCCTTATATGAAGGCCTTATAGCAACGACAGCCCAACCTAAGCGATGGCTTTTAGCAGGCTTGTACTGTGGCTTTGGGCTACTTGCTAAATATACAATGGTACTAATGGCACCTGTCTATTTCTTAGCTATTTTAAAAGCCCGCCAGCTAAAAACGGTTTGGCCTTACCTTGGAGGTCTGATTGCTCTTTTGATCTTTAGCCCCAATATATATTGGAACTCTCAGAACTCTTGGGCAAGTATGGGATTTCAAATGCGACATGGCATGGGTCATGTCGCACCAAAATCTGTCACCAATTCCTTACCCACTCCTACTACCTCTGCCAATAATTCTTTTGATTCTTTTAGGACACCCACCTTAGATGACAGAGAAACTAAAAAGACACCCACCTTAGATGAGGTAACAAATAAGGTGGGTGTCTCCTATTTTTCTGGAACCCTTTGGCGCATTTTTGCTGCAATTTTAGGTAGCTTCGGCTTTTTAACTGGCCAGCTGCTATACTTTGGCTTTTTACTTTTCCCACTGGCTTTCGCTCTCTGGCAACCTAATCAAAGACCCAGCTTTACATTAAAAACACCCCCTATCATCATGTTTAGCACTATCGTGCCTTTGTGCTTCTTTGGCACTATTTCTATCTTTTCTAAAGTTGAAGCTAATTGGCCAGCAATGTATTTAGTGGGTGCTCTGGTTTTGGCAGCAACCCGCTTGCAGCTGACAGGCAGCAGCTTACGATTAGCAGCGTGGGCTAATTTTACACTCACTACGGTGGGTGTCCTGCATGCTAACTTCAGTATTTTACCTTTAATGCCTAAAGACCGTATTTTAGAAGAAACGCATGGTTTTTTTGCTCTAGCCCAGCACTATAAAAGCAAGAAGAAACCACTTTTAGTTGAAAGCTATCAGCTGACTTCTATGGTTAACTACTATGCAGAAACAATGATTGCAGAACAATATCCTGGGATCGCTCGTGATTCAGAGCTCACCCATCGATTTGCATCCTGGGACCAAAAGAGTCTAAGACAAAAAGGAGATTTCTATCTTTTAACTCAGCAACCTAACATCTTACATATCGAAGGATTTATAGTAAAAGAGCACCACCGCATTCAGGATTGCATCCAAGGTTCTCTTCTTTTTCAAAGCCATCTGGAACCGGCAGCTTTTAGCTGCCATCCTATACACACTTGGTATGAGACTTACTATCAAGCAATTAGAAGTGATAAGCAATCTGGAGATTAACGCTTGGATTCTGAGGAATTATAGCTGTATCAAAAGGCAAGGGAGATAGCTGGACATCGAAATAACTCTT
Source organism: uncultured Pseudomonadota bacterium (assembly GCA_937896265.1). Taxonomy (GTDB): domain Bacteria; phylum Bdellovibrionota_B; class Oligoflexia; order Oligoflexales; family Bog-1112; genus CALBMD01. Next base: position 14,985 of record CALBMD010000339.1, on the reverse strand, counting down.
TGAATAATGCTCAGCAACAAACTCGTCTTCCTCTTCATCAAGAAGAAGGTGAGCTTCTCTCTTGGCTTTTTTCTTTTTCTTCTTTTTATCACCATGATCAGCTTTTGCAGACGGTGGGTTATGAAAAGCCTCAAATACACTAGCTAGATAAAATATGCCTGCCAAAGCCATATAGGTTGTCGCTTTTGTGCCATCATTTTTGATATTCTTGTTATACGCTGCTAGCTTTTCATCAGTTTCTGTGTTATGCGCATCTAACTCATCCGTTTTTGCACCTGCTGCCACGCGAGCATCATAATCAGTAGCTCGCTCATCACGATAAGTATTACCCTCGCTCTGCTGTTTACTTTGATCTTGCTGTGCAGAATAAAAAAGAAAAAAGCTCCCTAACTGGGCTACTAAGAAAAGTCCTCCTAATAAAGGCTTACCTTGCCCAAACTGCCCAACCCCTAAAGGTAGTAATTTAAGACCAGAGCTGACATCCTCAATCTTGTTTTTTTTACTTGCCTGATCTTCTCGATCTAGGCTTGAATCGTCTGAGCTGGAAAATTCATCGGAGCCATCACTAGTTTTTTTCTTTTTCTTTGCAGCTAGATCTTCTTTCCGGACAATGTTCCAATCGTTAACAATAGCCTCTCGCTCCCCAACGACACCGTCTCCTCTAGCAGGCTCAGCCTGAGCAAGCAGATCATTATCTATATTGGCAGCAGGAGCGTGAATTTCCTTCACTAATCGGTATCTTACATTGCTTTGCGCGTGGCTAGTAGCACTTGCTATAAGACAGAGAACAATCCAGGAAAGATTCATGAGATGCTTTGCCACCTTAGTCTCCTTAATGATGTACTACTCTTTGTATTTTATCATCAGCAAAAAAACTAGGTCAAGGAAGGGAGGCAGAGTTTTTACTCTAAGATGGAAAGAATATTACTTTTCGAGAATAACTTTGCCATTCATTAAACCAAAGTGACCTGGGAAAGAACAAAAATAGCTAAGATCGCCACTTGTCTTTCTTAACTTAGCCAAATCCACATGAATACTTTCTTTATCGCCACCGCCAAGTAATTTAGCACTACCAGCTAGTACTTTGCTAGCAGGTAAAATATACTCAGCTTTAGGATCCTTCAAAGCTTCGCCAATCAACGACTGCATATCTTTAGTTTCACTAATAAAGAAATTATGACCCATCACATTTTTTGGTTGCTTACCCACATGAACAAGCTCTATGGCAAACTTCGAACAGCTTTTAGGTATTTTTATTTCCTTAACATCTGAGCCATCTTTGCCGGTAAACTTCATCATATCGTTACCATGCAATTCAAAGGAACAAGCCTCTACGCCCTTCTCTGCTTTTTTTGGCTCTTTTTTGGCAGCGTTACCCAAAGCCATCAAACCCCAAGTCAAACATAAACTTGTTGCAAATAACCGTACCATCATTCTTCCTTTCTCAAAAGTTTTTCTAAATGCGATACTCTTTTAATCAATTCAGGCAAGCGTGTCAAAGCTGCATTCTGCTTCATCCATTGTTTTGCAGCAACTGCCGGCGATCCGTAGTATTCTTGCGGCTGTGTCACTGATTGATAGACACCACTGTGGCCACCAAACATAGAACCATCACAAAGCTCAATCCCAGGTGCGATTCCTGTCAAACCAGAAGCAATACAACGATTACCAATCTTAGCTCCACCTCCAATCGCTACATGAGCACAAAGCATAGTTTGACTCCCGACATCCACATTATGACCAACATGAACATGAGAATCAAGTTTAGCGCCTTGTCTAATACGAGTTTCATTAAATGTCGCACGATCTATCGAGCACAAAGCACCAATTTCGACATCATCTTCTAAAACAACAACCCCTACTTGCGGCACCTTTTCCAAAGTATCTGCGGTAGGAACAAAACCAAAACCATCTCCGCCTATGACAGCACCTGCATGGATAATGCACCGCGCACCGATCTCACAGCTATCCATAATGACTACATTGGGAAAGATAACTGTTTCTGCTCCAATCCTAGCTTTTGCTCCGATATAAACATGAGGATAAATCACAGCTCCATCATCGATAGTAGTATGAGGCCCCACAAAAGCGAAATCGTAGATTGTTACATCTCGCCCGATTTGCGCAGAAGGATCAATCGATGCTTTCTGACTAATGCCTGAAAAGCTATGAGTAAGTTTGTTGAATATCTGCGACAACTTAGCCATAGCAAGTTGGGGGTGAGGATGCAGAATTTGTACTTTAGCTAAATCAACAAGCGGCTCGCGCACGATAATAATTTTAGCTTTACTGGCGCTAATACTTTGAAGATACTTGCGGTCAGCAAGAAAAGTTAGATCGCTTTCTCTAGCTTTTTCAAGTGAAGATATACCTGTAATCTGTTGTTCTTCATCAGCTACTAAGCCTACCGGCACAAAAAGCTTACCTTTAATTTGCTTCACAATTTCTTTAAGGGGCAAAAAGCTACCCGCCGCTGTTTTTTCAAACACAAAATTACCTTTTACAAAAATGGATCCGTCCGAAAATAGCAAAATTATAACTTAAACACAAGGCTACAGGGTCATGCCTTTACTAGGCTCTAAGACTATAACATCACCAAATTGCGCTTTTATCTTGTTCTGCTGAATTAGACTAAAAAGATTCTCATGCGTCGTGGGATAAGGGTTTTGACTAGGCACTATAAGCACCAAATGTTTAGGCTTATTTTGGCAAAAAGCATCTAATGGCTCAAGCTTGAGCTTGTAGCCTAAATAAGGAAAAACAGCTGTTTGAGTACAAACTACAACCTGGTCTTGATTATTTTGCTCTAAAAACTGACGGGTCTGTTTAAGGTCTTTATAAAGGGTTATATTTGGCATCCGCCACTTTATAGCTCCTGCATGGAAAAGTGGCATAGTAACTAAGGCATAGATCCAAAGTAGCTTGACTTTTGGGTGCACAAGGTAAGGGACAATTGCCACCATGGCCGCCAGTGCTATGCAGAAATTCATTAATGGATAATAGTGCCCGTACCCATGCATAGCTGGATAAGAGGCGGCTGTGCCCAAAATAAAGATACCTGGCAGCGAAAAAGCGACATGACGGGGGCTTAAGAATGGTAGGCCAAAGAGGGGAAGATATAATTTCCACCAACCCGAAGTAAGAATATTGCTAAAAACTTCTCTAGGGGAAGTAAACATCCCCAATAAAATACTTGTCAAACTATCGCCATAGTGTGACCAAAACCGCAGATATTCAGGCTCTAATGCATTCCCTAAAAAGTGGGGCTTTGCCCAAAATTGATTAAAAGAAAAAAAGACTATTGCCAAAAATCCCAACCAAAGAGCATCTTGCCAACGTTTACCAAAAAAGCCTTCATAACAAGCAAAAGCTATCAGATAAATAGCCACATCTTCCTTAACACTAAGAAGAGCTAGAGCAGCAATTAATCGACCCAAAAGCGACGGCAAATCCCAAAGATAAAGGAATGTAAAAAAAAGAACTGGCAGAACACTTTCAATGCGAAAACCTTCCTTTAACAGGATCTGCACAAAGCTGCAGCCAGCATATCCAAAAAGCACAATAAATGTTTCTTGATGGGTCAAAGAGCCGCGGCGACAAAGCAGAAATAAAGGAACCATAGCTAAAGCAAGAAAAAGAGGACCAATGATAGCTAAAAAAATGTTGCTCTGAAAAAGGGCATGCCATGGCCAAAGCAGAAAAAAATACCAGCTTGCATGTATTCCTAAATGATTTACTCGGTAAATAGGAGAATACATGTGACCAAGCCTGGACTGGTTTTCTAACATCCAATCAAAAATACTATAGTCAAAACCATTGATAGCTATGGAAAAATAGGATGAAATAGAGGCAACAAAAAAAGAGAAAACGACGCTTAAACCAAAAGTTTGAAGAGAAGGCGCAACAAAACGTCTAGACCATATCAAATAAAAAAGCACGGGAGCACACAAATAGTAGATTTGCCGAAAAGAACCGAGCAAAAAAGGGGCAAAAACTAAAATCCAGGAAAGTGCCGCCATCATCCGCTCCTCAAAACTATTTTCATATCTGAGAATTTTAGCTACCTTGCTAAGGCTAAATTAAACAGACACCCACCTCAAGGGATTTGATGAAATGCTTATTAAATTCATTTTTCTCTGGATAGCTTTGACATCAAACCTAATGGCAGCTTACCGGTGTGATATCGAGACAATCACTCAGTTGGACAAAAATGGTGATTTCAATGAAATTTGTACTTCCATTACTGAGCTGCAAAAGAAGTTTCCTGAGTTGGATTATCAATTCCGTGTTCGAGAATTATATCTAGCAAAAGAGCTTCTTAGCGAAATTACTAGCCGGCTAACAGATTATCAGCCAAATAAGAGCTTATTTTCTGAAAAGCTTCTTTGCGTTGTCTGTGATGGTAGGGTAGTGAGTCATGATGATGGCAATTTTTTTGACTGTAAACATGGCATCCACTTCCAATGCTTTAGAGGAGCAATACATATCACAAAAGAAGATGGTTCAACAGATTACTTAAAATGCTTTGATCCTTCATGCTCCCAAAAAAAGAACCGCTGGGCATCTGCAAAAACTATAGCTGCTAGCTGCGAAACTTATCTAGACATCTTGCACATTGTTAAGATTATTTTGCAAAATTCACCTGCTTTATTTTGCATAGACTGCGAATCTGATTTTTTGCATTTTAAATCACTCTCTCTTCACTGCGACACATGTGGCAAGAATAAATGTCAAACATGCTACCATGATAAACATCCAACAAACTCACCATGCGAGCAAACAGAAAAATCAGAATCTATTCTGCCTATTTTGCGTAAGCTACCTTATAAGGACTACAGTTCTTGGGGATGTTGCCCCCATTGCCTCTATTTGCTCAACAAGAGTGCAGGCTGTGATCACTTTCGCTGCGGCAACAAGAATATAATAAATAAACAATTGGGCTGCGGCAACTCCTTTCAATGGTCTAAGCGTATTCAAGTCCATCAAATTATCTTAGCTCCCCGCTTAGTTAAAGAACAGATGACTTGGTTTGAATACTTTTACCACCTCTTTACCTGGCAGGGATGCTGCCAAGATTAAAACACCTATCTTTGTTTGCACCCTCAACCTAGGGCAAAGACTTACCGCAGATCCTTCTAACGCCGTTTTGCACCACGTACCTTGCACGGCTTTCTTTTGTGCCCAAAATCCTTGAGTTACTCTGAATAACAAGATCTAACTCTTTAATATTCGCAAAGCCCATCCTTGACTCTATATCTTTTTTATCCACAATACCTAGAGCATACTGGGTTACAATATCGATATAGTCTTTCTCATCAATCAGCAAAAAAGGCGCTTCCTCTTCAAAAACTGACAAACATGCACGAAATGCGACTAAAAACAATCTTCTTTCTGGAGATGATAGAGTCTCAATTCTTTCTTTAATAGATGTAAAATCTGATGTTTCAGGGGTTTTTGCCAAATTAGCTTTAATAGGATTAAGGTCAATATATACACTGCAAGCTAAGACACTTTTTTCATCAAGCAATACCTGAGCTTTAAATCGCCCTTCCCAAAACCTACCAGTACAACTATCTTCTTTGTTTGCTTTTCGTGCAATCCACTCTGTGAGAGATTTCATATACCAAGAAATACAAGAAAGACGCCTCCTTCTCTCTTTTATAAAATCCTTATCAGCGAGGCGACAAGAAAAAATTTCTTGCGAAATATCTATCAGTCCTCCAACTTTATCTCTTATCGGGTATAGTTTGTGCCATCGTTCAAGAACTTCTTTATCTGATAACTTTTTTGCTAAATCAGGCCTTGTTCTGACAGAGAGATGAAAATGATTATTCATAACCGCATAACTACCCACATCAATCAGAAACACTTCTTGAAGCTTTGCCATTCTTATAACAAACCATTGACGTCGATAGTCATAGTTTTTGCCCGTGTGAGCATCATTGCCACACAAAAAGGCACGCCTTACAGTTCTATTGATTAAATGATAGTGAACAACTTCATTTTCTTGAAGAATTGCACTTCTAGCAACGCAAGGCATGTGACACCATAATAAGATTGTTTAATAGATATTTTTAATCTTAGAAACTTATACCTTGGTCTTTAAGCGACATGTAATCTCTGAGATTAATTTTTGAGTAAAAAAGTGGGTGTCTAGGTAAGACTTGTAGGTAAGACTTGGGTGATAGGCAAGACATAGATAAGACATCTAGGAAGGCGAGGATTTAGTTCCTTATCCTCATAGAAACTACAAAGAGCTTTCTAAGCCTTTTACTTCACTTTTATTTTGGTATTGTTTATAACGAGCAAGTACAACAAGCACCATTCCTAAAGCACCAGCTACAACTGGTAGAAGAAGAAACATCTTCCCAAAATAATCAAGCAAGATCCCACCGCTTATTGGCCCAATGACAACGCCAAGCTGCATTGCTGTAAAAGCACCAAAATAAAGGCCTTTTAATCCTGACCCAGCCATTTTATCGACAATAACATCAAGCTTAGCTGACACTAAAGTTTCACCAAAGCCAATAATCGCCAGAGCTAAGACATAAGTCCATGAAGGTTCAGTATAAAGAAGAAGCAAAAAGCCAATAACAAGGACAAACATACCAGTTGCTACGACATGGTATGCATCAAAGCGGCTAGCAACTATTACCGAAGGAAATTGCAGCAAGCATATAGCTAAGCAATTAGCCAAGCACATTGAAGCAAACAGATTAAGCCCAGCTTGGCCTTTTATATCAAACAAATACTGAGACATCACTATTCCGTAAATGGTCAAACATAAAACAAAGAATATAGCCGCAATAGTCAACAATAAAAATGGTCTATCCTTTTTTAAGACAGCTATGGATTTCTTAATTCCCAGCTCTTCTGAACTTGAAACATGATATTTTGGAATAAGTGCTACCAGCACTACAGCATAGAAAAAAAAGACAATCGAGCAATACTTATAAAGAATAGGATCTAAAGCAATTCCAGAGGATACAACAAACCACGGGCCAACACTTGCCCATAAATTTAGAGTTAAAAATCGAATTGCAAAAGCGATTTCCTTATTACTTGACGTAGTAAGGTCAGATATGAGAGCCCTTAAAAGTACATCATAGATGCTTTTTGCAATATAAAAGCCAGCAGCTGCAAGGCTAAATAAAATCGCACTATTAGTTAGATACATGATCAAAGCTAAGATCGCAAAAAATACGATACTTGCAACAAGTAACTGCCTGCGGCCAAATATATCTGATAGGTAGCCGACAAAAAGCCCAGCAATAATGCCAACAAGCGCCCCAAAACCTACTACTAACCCGACTTGCAAGCCAGAATAGCCAAACCGACTTTTTAGGACCACAGCCAAACAACTTAAGATTGCCCAAGCTGCAACATAAAAAACAAAATTACCAAAAAGTGACCAAACAACTACTGATGGCATCTTAAGCTTTTTCAAAAAATGCATACTACCCAATGAAACTAAATGAAGACTCATTTTTTCCATCCTTACTTAAAAAGTGATTTAGAGAGAATAACTAATTATTGACAGGTCGCTTAACGAAATCTGTGGTTGAAAAAAATTTTCCAACCGAAAATGGTGCTTCACTTGCAAGTATTGCTAGATTAACTATCTATCAAAACCAGAAATTCTCCTGCATTTAGCAGGATTAATTAGCACGCTCTCTATTAGTTACAGAGAATGTGTGCAAAATTCGTAGGATATGATAAAAAATAATTTTCCACGCAAACGAGGAGAGTACCGTGACTTTAGACCAAAATGTGGAGACATCTGATACAATGCTCAAAAATGAGCCTACTAAAAAAACATCGCAAAAAATTAAAGCGTTGTTTGAAGTTGAGATTGAACATCCAATAAATCGGTTTCAGGAAAAATGCCGCCAACGTGGCATTAAAATAACAGATCTTTCCGAGATCTTGCTTGAAGCTATCAATCAAACGGACGAGAGCTGGTGGGATGATAAGCTTGAGAGTCTGACACCGCTTGAGTATAGGGTAAGCGCAGCTCTCGCTGACCCAAGCATGCGTGAAAAGCTGCAAGAACTTTTAGCCCAGCAAGCAAGCAAGCTGCAATAGAATCAGCTCGGATATTGCACTTTACTCCGCTGCCTTGCGATCCATCGCCTACTGCGCTGCCCCTTCTTAAATGAAAGGGGGATAAGTCCTTCTCTAACCAACGAAAGACAAAAACCCTCTTGATCCTTATTTATATAAGCCCTGTTAATATCATTAAAGAGGGCTGTTAAACCAACAAGTAATTTCGCAGCCTCATAGTAAGTCAGTTCTTCAAGCTTATCAGCAATCAGACTTTGCTTTTCTAACACAGATATTTTTAGCCGCTTGAGTTCTACCATGATATTTCTCCCCACCAGTTATTTAGTTTGCCCTATCATGACATGATACAACAATCGCTTAAACGCAATTTAGATGGTGGCATAAAGATGTCGCTCGAGCGACATCAGAAATAAGAAATAACAGTAAGAAATAACAGGACACCCACCTCTATGCTTTTAACAGAACAAGATAAAGTGGGTGTCCTGTTTACGCTTCTCCTGTTTACGCTTCTTCTTTAACCGTGTAATCTATTTGATTTTTTATAAGTATCTCTTATACAATGCGCATCATTGTCTTAGCCTATGAAAAGGATAAAAAATGAGCCTACAACGATGGATTTTAATATTTTGTGTCTTTAGCCAAATGAGCTATGCAAGCAATAACGATATTAGGAAAAACAACCTTGATACCAGCAGAACGGCAATACTCTTATTTTCAGTTGCAGGTTTTTTTTCCTTGTGGGCTACAAATAGTTTATTGCAAACGGCAGAAACAAACCTCAGAGATAAGACAAACCCAGCAGCTCCCATTATACCAACGTCAGCTCCAACTGAGTATTCATTGTTAAAACCTAATCATAACCTATGCAATTTCAGCTGGCCCTATTTTTCACAGTGGGTTGAGCAGCATCCAAAGCCACACAAGAGTAAAATGTCTAGTTTCAAAAGCATTCCTGTTGTAGGACAGTGGCAACCTTGTCATTCTCCTCGTCGCGTTTTAATTGCTACTTCAGGTGCCCCTCTAGAGACAGTTGATGTTGCATGGTTGTTTGACCGTGAACTCAAACGCTTTATAACCCCTGAGGTACATACCAGCACACGCGAACTTCGCCAGAAATTCTCTGATTATTTTGATAGCTGCTATAAATGGGGCTTTTTTTCAAAAAATTATATCGTTTATAATGAAGGCAAAGAAGCTATTTGGGAAATTACCCTGGATTTCATTAGTGGCAAACACTGCCATAATATCAAAATCCCAGGTGGCAAGCCGTTGATTACCGCAGAAATCGCGCTCACTCTGACAAATACGGTATCTGAATTTTTTGGTACTATTGGAATTAGAAGCTCAAATGGCTCAAATATCGATACTTTTATTTCACCAGCTAAACTAGCTGTTTTAGCTTTGGCTCATCGAGCTGTTACCCCTAGTACTAATGATAGTATTTTAACTAGTGTTTTAGACGCTACCATGTACCATGCAACTTATACTTATACGGATCCAACTCCACGAATCTCTTTAACCAGTATCGAAAAAGCAATAGCCGAACAAGATTTGAATGAAACAGCAGAGGCTCAAGCAATCCTTGCTTATCTCAAGAATTTTGCTCAGTAAAAGATTTTAGGACACCCACCTTAGAAGAAACAAAACAAAGTGGGTGTCCTATTTAGTTAGGCTAAAACAAAGTGGGTGTCCTATTTGAATTTCCTATTTGAATTTCTGGTCTTTAATAAGTTCGATTAGTTGAATGAGAACTTTTGTCAAATTTTCGCTTGCCATGTTTAGATTTTGTATAAATTGCGCGGCTACTTTTTCATGCACATCAAGAAAGTCTGTAATTGATTTGACTGCAAAAAATGGTGTTTTCAATTCACGACAAACCCATGCAATTGCTGTTGCTTCCATTTCCTTAACTTTTGCTCCTGTTTTTTCAAGGATAGAAAAATCATCTTTTGAAGTAGCTAGAGAATCTCCTGATGAGATTTGCACTTGTCTGAGATTTAAATTCTTGGCAAACAAATCTGTTGAAAATGATTCGATACCTCCCAAACCATATTCTAAAAAATTTGGCAGAGATATCCTTCGATCATGATACCAAAAAAGCCCTTTACTCAAAACAACTTCACCAATGCGCAAATCAAATTTCTTAAATCCCCCAGCAGTACCAGCACTAATCACCAGATCAGGGGCAAACTGCTGAATAAGCGCAAAGGCGTTAACTGCAGCTGGCACAGTTCCTACTTGATCAACCGCATGAGTTTTGCATGTACCATTTACTGCAACTATTAGCTCAATTGTGTTCATTTCATCATAACGATAGTATTTGAAAGGAAGAGCTGAATTATTAGATACATCTATAAATTTATAGTGATCAATAAAATTTCTTGCTTCTTGTTCCATTGCAAAAAGTATAGCAACACGCTGTTTTCTATTTACTGACAATAAAACCCCCTAGCTACACCCAAAGCGATGCAGGTTATAGCAATGTATCTGTCAGTGCAACAATAAAAGGAGGGACTATCTAGCTAAATAGCTCATTTCTTTTGCCCAAATTACATAGTTTTTATGAAAATCGCTCCATTTTATATCTTCTGCCGTTTTAGCAGCATATTCATGCAAAATAGGCAGCTGCTGCTGTGCAATTTCCTTGGCATGGGGGCTCTTTGTTGCTGTTAAAAAGGAAGAAAGACTGGTGACAACACTTCCTTTTATCTTACCTCTTAGGCTGCCCACAAAAGAATAAGAGTATTTTTGCATATACTCTGTATAGCGCTTCAAAAGAGGAACTTGCTCCAAAAGCTCTTCTCGTTCTTGATCGAAATCCTTACGAGACATGATCTTTCCCTCTTGAAAGATAATTGGCGCATTAGATGACGTATCACAGCCCCAGTCTTTTTTTGGTACCAAAAGTTCAGCCTGAAACTTCTCTTCGCGATAGGGATAAAAAGGCATCGCCTTGCAACGAGACGGCTTATTATCATGGATTTTGCATAAATTGTTTTCACCTAAGGCAGGGCACGGGTATGAGCTTGGAATGTATGCAAGCGGCATGATCAGGATTGCAATTTCCAAACGATTCGGTAACGTAACTGTAGCACCAATTTTACTAGCTAAAGCGAAGTCCTTGCTACCTTTTTGGACAGGGGTCCAAGCAAAGCAGAGTGGAAATCTTCCAACATTTGCAAACGCATCTTTCCAAGTTAATGGCAATTGCCCATAACAACATTTACCGCAAGCAGTACATTGAAAATGCTTCGCCATTTCTATCTCGCTTCTGCCAAATTCCCGCAGCATTTTTTAAATTTTCTACCCGAGTTGCAATGACAAGCTTCGTTGCGACCAACTTTTTGTCTTCCCAAATGCTCAATCTGCGGAGCAGGCTTACTGCTAACAAATAGCCAGTGTCCGTCATACTTACGAAATTTTGAAATCGCGCCTTTTGATATCACTTTTTGATCGCGTCGGAACTTTACTACAAAAGCAACTTCTGCTTGATCATGCAGCTCTTTTGCACTATGGATATGCAACCCTAGCCACTCACATTCCTCAGCGAGTCGCTCAGCTTCTGCGCGGTTGAAATCGTCACTTATCTCAGGTGCATGAGTATGCTGAACATGATCAAGATCACGCACTACAAACGCAGCATATCGCGAACGTACTAGAGCTTCAGCAGTAGGGGCTATCTCTCCTGCTATGATTGGCTGACAACAATTAGAAAATGGCTGATTGGAGCAACACGGGCATGTTTGCATTAACGACTCCTTTGTGTATTAATATTTTAAATACCCGATGCTTGCATCACAATCGGCAACTAGTTCCCTTCATTTTGTCAGATTTATGCTTCTCTGTTCTCTCAAGAATAATTTGCAGTGCCCCACAATTTATGCTATTATCCTTCGCAAAATCATGAAAAGCATCTCGCGATGAATAAGTTTCCGAATTTAATATGTAAGTCACTTAAAATATGGATCATTTTATTTATGCAAAAAAGTTTAAAAATTTTAACTCTGCTAGCTTTGTTATTCTTTCCTAACCAAAGTTTTTGTGCCTCTTTTGAGGAAGAAGATACTTTTTCTGAACTAAATCCTGATCTGCTCTCGTTGACTAATTCTTTTGACGAAATGTTAAGATCGATTACAGAGATTAATAAGCGATTTGAAAATTTAACCAACAGCCTATCTCAGCTGAGGAAAGAAGAAGAATCTGCCGATATAATTAATCTTTCTGAACATCCTACATTAGAAACCTATAGCCAACGAATCAAAGCATTAAAAAAATTTAATGACAAAGGCGCTCCCTTCGTTAATGTCAAGATAATGATCAATAATGATCAATTTATTTTTCCCAAAAATGTAGATAACGCTTTGCTAATTTGGGGACTTAAGGATGAAGTGTTAGTAGAAATCTCTGGTCATGGTATGCATGAGCATGATCAATATTTTGAACCTCTTACAAGAAAAGATTTGCAAGATGATCGTATTCAAATAGTAAAAGAGTTCATGATCAATGAGATAAGAAACTTAAACTCAGAAACTGCAGTTATAAAAGAATTAGCTACAATACTTGGTCTTACAGAAGATAAAGTGTCTAAACGCGAAATCGCTCCGAACGCTTGGGCCATACTTACCCAAAACAAGGATAAGATAAAAGCAAACGCTATTGTTAAATATGAAAAATTTTTCTTACCAAAATCAACAATGACCTTGTTTGAGCTTTATCAGTCGATAAGCTCTTTCCCAAATGAGAATGGTTGCAGTTTTATAGTTACACCTGACTGTTTTTTAGGCACGCTTCATACTTATTCTATAAAAAACAAACAAGAAATATCAAAAAAAATCATTGCCCTCAAAAAAAATGCAAAAGAAGTTTCACAGTATATTAGAGAAAAAGAAGAATATCATAGGATGGTTAGGCAATGGTTTAAAACCAAACCTACTCCTAAGCTCATTGAAAATTTTTACAAAGCAAATATTCATCACCGAAAAGAACTTATAATAGAATATTCAAAAAAAATTAGCCAAACTGTTGAAGAAGAATTATTGCAAGAGGCCGCTGAAGAAGAAAAGAAAGCTGCAAAAAAACAAGCAGCTGCAACTAACGCAAAAAAAGCCCAAAAGCCAAAGAAAGAAAAAGCGAGTTTAGCAAGCAAAACTCAAGCTGGCGGAGTAATAAACAACCAAGAAAATCATGAAAGATTATCTCTTTATGATGAAGACAGTAGCTCTTTTTTACGGAATACAAAAACTAAAGAATACTTTCATCTTCATCAACGAGTTCTTCGCTGGAAAGATGTGCTACTTAACGGATCAGAAGATATCCTAGTTGGGATGGGCAATTTTGAAGACTTCGACAATGATGTCGGTCAAATGCAACTTAGCTACCAGGACCTTATTGATAAACCAGAAGAAGCAAAGATGATTTTTGCAAGCCATTGCCTTTGGCCACTAAACCAATTACTAAGTATAGATAAAGTTGTTGATGATTATACCTACCCCTTTTATTTTCATAGCAAAAAACGAGGAAAGGAAATTTTCCACTCTAGTATGGGCATGCGAGCAGAAATGATTTTTAATGGCCATACTCATCAGGGAGAGATTTCTGTCGGTTTTGATCCTAGCAAAAAGAAAAAGAAGATTTTTCATGCTTTCTTTGAGCCAGATAAAGAAGAAAATAGTTCGGAAGATAACAATTTCTTTAAAGAAGATAGTAAGTTAGATTGGGAAAATCCAGAAAATTCTGACGTTTGGGAAACAAAAGATTTTTTCTTTTTCGAGTTTGATCCCAATACTAAGATTATAACTATAAGAATACAAGATAGAGAGCATAACGATTTTGTAGTATTTAATATTTTCCCCCTAGATCAGAAATAAAATTCCCTCCCTAAACAGGGGGAGTTTATATTCCATCTAGGAATGAATGCTCTAATATCTCAGATGCTGTGAACCTATCTTCTGGCCAAAATCCCATCATTCCTGCTAAAAGTTCAGCCTCCTTCTCGCTCATTTGTGATGGCTGTTTATCGGTCCCAAAGAATGTTAGGAGTCGATTTTTTATATATTCCGCACTAAAATCTGCCCCAGTATTTTCTGGAGTACCTATAATGGTATTAACTATGCGTTGCACTTTGCATCGATTCTCATATCGATTGCGAGGATCCCTTCCTGTCTCTAAGGTGCATCTATGCAGAGCTTTCGCTTCATCCAAACTGATAGGTAATAATAATTTATCTAAAAAAATCGAAAGGCTGGCCATGATCACCATAGATTGAAAATCTTCCAGCTTATTTTTGCCTCTCCATTGTTCAGCCGCTTGATCATATTTCCATAAAGAGATGTTATAAAACAGATGTAGATAAGAAATTGCAGCCGCCCAAATATCACCGGGACAGGGAAATAAATAATTATTCTGCAACAGTTCAGGTGAGCGGTACCAAGGGGTCGTGAAATGACCCTCTTCTCGCATAGTTGTGTCAAGGTGGGCTAATCCAAAATCAATAAGCACGTATGAATTTTGGTAGTACATGATGTTTTCTGGTTTGATATCTCGATGGGCAATGTTTCTTTTATGAAGGTCGTGAATAGCTGATACAATTTCTTTTAGAAACTTTTTTTTGTCGTTTTCATTAACAATGTGGCACTCTGAGTGAGAAACAGCCAGGCTCGATCCAGCAATCTTTTGTGCTTGCGGAAAGGATAGGCTAAGGACATGGGTATTACCTTCGATCTCCCAGCTAACCCTTTCTGCAATAAGAACATTTCGAATTTTTTGGTCAGCTCTGAGAAGATGAAAAATACACTCTGGCATAATAATATGCTTATCTTCATCTGCTACTCTTTTGATAACATAGCCGGGATTATTTGGATCTACAGTGACGTTCCCAGGGTTTTGCGTAACTGAAGTTTAAGAAACCCTAGCTAGACACTC
>CALBMD010000338.1 GCA_937896265.1 uncultured Pseudomonadota bacterium | reverse complement strand
AGTCCGCTAACGTTAAAGGAGGTCATCCCTTTTGAGTAGTTTGCAACAATCATTGAAGATGTCAGTTCACCTAGAGTATCTATTTCAGAGGTTGCAGATGCTTTGATAACCTTATAACTCAGAGTTGATGCAGGTGATGCGTTATCAGAACCTACCCCCCAACTCAGGTAGACGGAGGTAATACCTCCTTTTGCCGATAAAGCCGTTCCCGGAACAGGTGTGCTATTGTCTGCACTGGTAGTTGGTGAAGCTGCAGTATAGTTGTTCGCATTTCCAGAAGTATCTTGCACAACAATATTAAAATAATACTGGGTGTTTGGGGTTAGGCCAGTTATGGTATATGCGGTAGTTGCAGTCATCCAATCGGATACGGGTGTAACATCGCCATCATCTGCCGTGAGACTGGTGGCAATTGCAGATGCAGTAAGTACGGATGTACTAACCCCTTGATATACTCGATATTGCAGCAGGGAAGATGAATCTCTATTGTCTGAAGCAGCCGTCCAACTTAAAGTCATAGATGTCATGCCAGGAGTTGTTGAAATAGCCGCCGAGGAAACTGTTGGAATAGTGCTGTCTGCGGCCAGCGTGGTGGCACTAACCGGTGTATATAGGGCTTTATTTCCTACCGCATCTTTGACGAGGACCGCAAATGCATAAGATGTACTTGGAGATAAGCCGGAAGCCGACGCTGATGTGACAGAATCCGTCCAATCCATTGCAATTAAAGAACTTCCATCAGCAGATGAAATGGTATTGATACTATTTTCTGACGAACCATAAACTACTTTATACTTCAATGTCCCGCCATTCGGGCCCAAATCACTAGCACTTCCCCAGCTAATTGAAATATTTGTCGAAGCTGGGGACAAATTAATGCCAGTACCAACGCTAGGAGAAGACGTATCATTATAGTATGAGCCAATAAAAGTGCACGCTGAGGTATTGCCTGCCGAATCAGTGGCTTTCATATAAATGGTCGTTTCTGTATTTGGGTTGACATCATCAGTAACCATTGTCGAAGTTCCACTAGGCCGAGATGTTAGCCAAGATATGGCTGAGGTGCAATTTGTATCTCTATATAGAGTCACGCTGGCGTCCTCATTTAATGAAAGTGTCACAGTCGGTGCTAAAGAAGTTCCAGGTGAAGATGTAACCACACTTGGCGAGGAAATCGTTGGGGCGGTGCTATCATTAGTGTAAGAGCCAATAGATGTACAACTAGAAGCGCTGGAGTTACTATCAACGGCTTTTGCATATATACTCGTAGTTGCATTTGCATTCAGAGAGCTCGTTGTCATAGTCGTAGCGCCATCTGATTTTGCGACCGAGCCGGAAATAGCAAAAGAACAAAGAGAATTACTATACAACGTCACTGTTGCTGACACATTCAAAGTCAATGCGACTGTTGGGGTGAGGGATGAACCAGGTGACACTGTCGTGACACTTGCTGATGAAATAGCAGGTTGGGGCGCGCCATTAGTATAGGAACCAACTGCCGTGCACGAAGAAGTGTTAGCTAGAGCATCGATCGCGATCATATAAATTGACACGGTCGTATTTACGCCCAGCTGCGATGTTGTCATCGTATTGGCTCCAGATGTCTTAGTCGCTGCGTTTGAAATTGCCGCTGAGCAATTGGCATTGCTATAGAGCGTCACATTTCCATCTTCGCTCAATGTAAAAGCAACGCTTGGTGTTAACGTCGATCCAGGGCTCGACGTTGTTACGGAAGCTGCTGAGATCGTTGGCGCTGCTGTGTCATTAGTATAATTTCCTATTAATATGCAGTTAGAGGAAATATTTGAATTGCTGACGGCCTTTGCATAAATAGAAGTCGTTACGTTGGCACTAAGACTTGTAGTTGCCATTGTATTCGCGCCCGCTGTCTTAGCTAAGCTACCGGAAATGGCTGTGCTGCAATTCTGATTGCTATAGAGCGTGACATTAGCATCTCTATTGAGGGTAAAAACAACTGAGGGTGTCAAAGAAACTCCCGGTGACGTTGTTGTTACGGATGCCGATGAGATTATCAGAGCGCTTTCATTTCGATACGTCCCAATTAAGGTGCAGCTTGAAGTATTTGTTGCTGCATCAACAGCTTTTAAATAAATTGCAGTATCGGAATCAACCGTGAGAGTATTTGTCGTAATTATGTTATTACCAGCTTGCAATTCGGCGCTGGAATAGATCGTAGTACCTGTGCAACTTGCATTGCTAAAAAGAGTAACAATAGCTGGCTCACTTAAAGCAAAAGTCAAAGAAGGGGTCAATGTTGTTCCTGGCGACGAGGTAGTTACACTAAAGTTTGAAATGTTAGGAGCTATATCGTCATAGGTGTAGGTAACTGATCCTAGCCCTGATTTATTCCCTGCCAAATCACAAGCGACAACTTGAAGCAAAGTAGTCACTTCAGGGATGTTAACAGCACTATTGTCAGCGGCCACTATTCCAGAACTGCAGCTTGGTATTGAGCCATCAATCGAATACCTAAATTCCTTAAAATCAGGATCCGCTGGAGAGCTTTGTTTAAGAGTGGTAGTGAATTCATGGTTGAAACTTTTGTTGGGATCAGCAATTATTGGCGCAGCTGCTTCAGTTGATTTTGGAATATAGTAACCCACAAAAGTACAATTCGATGAGTTTGTTGCAGCATCCACTGCTTTTGCATAAATTGATGTCCTAACTCCAGCTGCAACACTAACTTTCATGGTGCTAGCACCGATAACATTTGCCGCTGAATAGAGGGAAGGCGATGAACAATCCACATTATCATAAAGCGCTACATTGGCTGGTTCAGTTAAAGTTAGTCCAATCATAGGAGCTAAGGTGCCTGCTGAAGATGCCGTAATACTGAAAGATGACATCATCGGCTTAACATTGTCGTAAACGATCGAGCCTTTATAGCAAGGAGTTTCGATGCCGGAACTATCTCGAAATTTTGCATAGACATTGACTGTATTCCCAGGTGTTGGAGCTGTAGCATCTATACCAGAAAGGTCCCAAGAAATAGACTCGTTCGCACCAGAAATCTTCTTCCAGTCAAGGATGCCAGAACAATCCTTCGAGTTCGTGAGTACATATTCAGTTGCACCCTTTGTGTTAAGAGTTATGTTAACGCGAGGAGAGTTTACTGCAGTAGCGCCGTTATTGAAAACAAATGAGGAACCTGAACAAGCGGCTGTGGTAAAACTGAAAGTTTTTCCTTCAAAATCTAAGCTATCTGCAAATTTAATTTCTTTTGTTAGGCAAACATAATATGTTGTTGCACATTCTAGATTTGCCACTGGGTCGAGAGTGATATCGACACCCGAAAGGTTAATTCCTAATCCTAACCTTTTGTCATGGTTACAAACGTTGGCATCAAACTCATTGGCTGTTAATGAAAGTGCTGTAACCTTAGCGTCTTTGGTGACAAAAAGGGTGTCATCATTAATTGATGCTGCAACGGGGATAGAACTTAATTTAATACTGATATTTGAATCTACGGGAATTCCATCCTTGTCGAATTCTTCCGACCCAAGCTTTCCGGCAGATATAACCTCAGCCTTGCTCGAGACTTTTTCAATGGATGAGGAAAATTTCGAATCGCAACCGGTATTATGGAGAAAAATCACAAACATAAGGAAAAGACTGTTGTTGCTAAACATGATTTCTCCATAGTTGGGCTAAGTTGCCCCTACTTCGCATTAAAGTCATTTACTTCCATCGAAAATTTGAAATGATTTCTTGAAATTTTCTTAATAAGAAGCTGTATTTATTGGTAATAATAGGAGTAGTTTTTGAAGATTAAAATAGCAGACCCATACTCCAACGACTGTTTTTTTGATACTATATGCTATATGGCTAATAGCTTTGGGTTATTTTCTATTTTCAGATTGACCCAAAATTAATCAGTTAAATATTCAAAATATAATCAGAAACTTGCAATAGGAACTCAAAATGCTGGCTTCGAAAGTACTGATTGCTGGATATCTTGTCTTTGCCAGTCATATTACATTCGCTGATGCACAAAAAAACAATTCTCCACCAGCGGCTGACAAACCGGGAGCTGTATCGAAGATAGTGGAGACAGCTAAAGAGAACATAGAAGCAACGATCAAAGTTGCAACTCACCCCTACCTCTATGGCGGATTTGATCTTGGTGTTGGATCAGTAAAATCCCAAGAGAAGGGTGAAACAAATATGAAAGGAAGCTACCGAGCTATCCGAGGCAATGCTTCTTTTTACTTTGAGAGATTTACCTTGCAAGGTGGAGGGGG
>CALBMD010000337.1 GCA_937896265.1 uncultured Pseudomonadota bacterium | reverse complement strand
CTTATGCCAGGCTGCTATTACAAACTAGCTAGAAACTATCTATTAAAATGGGAACGCAATGATGGGAACGCTATAATGGGAAAGCTATGATGTGGGAACCCCAATTACATGGCGAAGATTTAGGGACATCCCCTAGTTCCCAAGAGCTTTCATGTTTTAAAAATCAACAGATTTTTAAAACATGAAAGCTCTGAGCAAGCGGGCAAGAAAGGTTGACATTCCACTAACCCAGTGTTTCAATAATTCATTTGTCAGATTTCTTCTGGTCGCTAAAGAGGCCGGTCTATCAACTATATTGATCTTGTAAGGAGTATAAAATGGCAGTTCTTGTTGGCAAAGAAGCCCCAGATTTTACCGCTGACGCCGTAGTTAATGGCGAGTTAAAGTCTAATTTTAAGTTGAGTGATTTTCGCGGCAAATATGTTGTTTTTTTCTTTTATCCACTTGATTTCACCTTTGTTTGCCCAACAGAGCTGCACTCTTTTCAAGAGAAATTGGAAGAGTTTCGCCGTCTCAATTGTGAAGTGATTGCTTGCTCCGTTGATTCAAAGCATACCCATCTTGCTTATGTGAACACAAAAAAAGCTGAGGGCGGCATTGAGGGTGTTAAGTATCCTATCGTCGCTGATATTACTAAGTCTATTGCTAAAGACTATGATGTCTTGATTCCGCAAGCAGGGATTGCGTTACGTGGCAGTTTTCTTATCGATAAGCAAGGTATTGTTCGTCACCAAACAGTCAACGATTTGCCTCTTGGCCGTAATATTTCTGAATACCTTCGATTGTTAGAAGCCCTTCAGTTTACAGAAGAGCATGGTGAAGTTTGCCCTGCTAACTGGAAAAAAGGCGAAAAATCGATGAAAGAGTCACGAGCTGGCCTAAAAACTTATTTTGGATAAAACACCCTTGAGCATGCCACTAGCTAAGATTATTGAACGCTACGAGGTGCTTCTCATTGATGCTTATGGCGTGCTTGTTGATGACAGCTCCTGTCTTCCCCATGCCCGCAATTTTCTCCAACATCTTGAGGCTATTGGTAAAGATTACTTCATCTTGACCAATGGCTCTTCTAAGCAGGTTGGAGAAGCTTCTTTTTCTTATGCGAAAAAAGGTTTAGCAATCGCGCCATCGCGCATTATTTCATCCGGCATGGTGACAAGCCATTGGCTAAAGGCTCATGCAAAGAAGAAATTTTTAGTCTTAGGACCTAGCTCTTCTTATGCTTTTATTGAAGAAGCAGGCTGTACTGCTCTTAGTGCAATGGCAACTGAGGCTGATGGTGTAGTGATCACTGATCAAAGCGGCTATGATTTTGTCTCAGCAGTAGATAACGTCATCAATCTTGTATTAGCAAGAAGACGCCAGGGCCTAGAAACTCTGCTGATTCTAGCGAACCCTGATCTTGTCTATCCCGCAAAGCCGTTTGCTTTTGGCGTGACCTCAGGGGTAGTTGCGCAAGTTATTGAATCAGCACTGGCTGTTATCTTGCGAAATGAGGCTCCTAAGTTTATTCGTATTGGCAAACCTTATCTGCCTATTTTTGACTTTGCTAAAAATAAGATCGGCCATAAATCTTTTCTTATGATTGGTGATCAACTAGATACAGATATCTTAGGCGCTAACCAAGCAGGTATCGATTCTTTGCTTGTTGGGACAGGTATTTGCGATATAAAGAATATTTCTAAGGAAACGCCAGCTAAGGCTACCTTTATTTTGCACGATCTTGAGCTCTAACATGAATCAGGTCTCAGCAACAGATCTAAGCTACTCCTATGGTGCTAAGCTTTTGTTTCAAGGGGTTAGTTTTGCTGTGGCTTCCGGCGAGCTTTTGATTTTAAAAGGTGGCAACGGTACCGGTAAGTCAACCATGCTTTGTTTGCTTGCGGGTTTAAGAAAAGTGCAGCAAGGCAAGATTGAGATCCAAGCCCGTTTGAGCTATCTTGGGGCAGATAAAAACGGTCTCTATTTAAATCTAAGTGCTATGGCCAATCTTAGTTTTTGGCAGGCCTTGCTCGATCAGGCTCATTCTAAAGAACAAATCAAAGAAAAGCTAAAGATATGGGGTCTTGCTCATCCTTTGCTGCATTTATATCCTGTAGCTACCTTTTCAACGGGTATGAAACGCCGTCTAGCGCTAGTAAGAACGATCTTAGCAGACGCCCCTTTATGGCTTTTAGACGAGCCGCTTTTAGGTCTAGATCAAGAAGGCGTGTTGCTTTTTCAAAAGGCACTCACAGAGCACCTTAACAACGGGGGATCTTGCATTATGGCAAGCCATGATGCGCAATTTAGTGAAGCTTTTGCCGCAAGGAGCCTTTTCTTTTGAAAAAAGAAGCAAAACAAATGCTATGGCTCCTAAAACATAGCTTTCGTCTTGAGCTTGCCGAAAAAGAACGAGCCCTTACTCCGTTGCTTTTAGCTATGATTTTGTTTTTGCTCTTTTTCTTTGCTAGTGAGGATCTTTCTTTAGCAGCAAAGGAACGAGCTTTTATTTACCAACTTTATTTAGTTGGTGTCATTGTCCTGCAAGGCTTGCTTGTACGTATGCACGCGCCAGAGGAAAGAGACGAAGCTTTTTCCCAAATGGTTTGCTCAACTTTGAGCCCCATAGTTTGGTTTTTGACAAAGCTTTTTCTCACTATAGCTTTGTCATTGGCAGTGATTTTGCCCGCAAGCATTCTTTTACTGCTTAGCTATGCGATATCGCCCCTGGCGATATGTTCCCCTATTTTAGCATTAGGGCTTTTTCTCAGCGTCTTTGGCCTTTCTTGCATTGGCAACCTTCTTTGTGTCTTACTGCGTAAGAGTCAAGGTCGCGATCTATTGTTTCCTTTGCTTTACTTTCCGTTAACTATCCCTGTCCTTCTTTGCGGTACCCAATCAAGCTTAGCGGCTTTTTCACCCAATGCTGATGCCAAAAATTGGCTTTTGCTGCTTTTAGCTTTTGATGTCATTTATGTTACTTTAAGTACCCTACTCTTTGAAGAACTCCTTAAAGACTAATTGTTTTTATCAGCTCTTTTCACTCTTAGCTGTTACTTTAATAGCGATAAGGCAATCTGTGGCAAAGCGTTAGCATTTGCTAAAACCGATGTGCCTGCTTGTTGCAAAATAGAATTCTGTGCCATTAAAGCTGTTTCTTCAGCAAAATCTGTGTCGCGGATACGGCTTCTTGATTCGCTGAGATTTTCGATTTGATTTGATAAGTTGGCTGCTGTCGAATTGAGCCTGTTTTGAATGGAGCCTAAATAAGCGCGATGGCTATTTACTCTAGTAATGGCGTTGTCCACTTTGGAAATAGATAGTTGCGCATCCGTTTTGCGATTGACGCGGGCGCCTTCTTCAAATGTTCCAAGTTCAAGAGAACCATCCCCTTCAGTGAAACTATTAATCATGCCAAAGTCAATTTTAATGATGTTTATAGGATGTGGGTTATCTATCGCATCGGAATTAATGAAGTAATCTTTGCCAACTTGAACCTCGAGAGGAAAATTATTAGGCTTGGCATCCATATCTTCTGGCATTTGAGTGCGACCTACCAAAAGTCTTGTGCCATTAAACTCTGTTGTTGAAGCAATGCGATTGATCTCTTCTTTTAGTTGCAAGAACTCTTTATCAAGATACTCTCGTTCATTGTCTCCAATGGTATCTGAAGCCGCTTGAATAGCAAGTTCACGCAGACGGATGAGCATATTAGAAGTTTCTTCCAGCCCGCCCTCAGCTGTTTGCACTAAAGAGATGCCATCCATGGTGTTTCTTTTCGACATTTTTAAGGAACGGATGTCAGCGCGGAGGTTTTCTGAGACGGCAAGTCCTGCTGCGTCATCAGATGCCTTGTTAATTCTCTCTCCTGAAGAGAGCCGGTTGTAGGAAGCCTGCAGATCATTGGTAGTGTTTTGTAATCTTCGTTGTGCGTTTAAAGAGGCAATGTTCGTTTTAATTCTAATACCCATTTTGGTCTCCTGTCCTATTGCCACGTCCTGTGGCTGGGGATTTTAGATTTAACTTTACTCTTGTTTCCTCGGAGAAATTTTTGTTAGGTTTAATTTTCCTGGTTAGATTTTATGTAACATACTAATTTTAGTGTTATTTTTTTAGGCAGGTGAGGTGTAAGTAGACCCATTTGTAGCGGTGAGTGTTATGACACTCAAACTCTGCATCTTGATTTTCTGTTTGAGGGTAGTTATAGCGGCATACTGACCTTGCTTTTATAGGCGGTGGATCATCGCTTTTAAAATTAGAGCTGCTCATTTGATAGGCGCCGCGAGGATAGATTTGCCACGGAGATGTTATAAAATCAGGATTTGATTCGTTGGGAATATCGGTCTGTTCTTCTGTGGAGGCTTTCTCTCTAGCTATCCGTTGTGCCTCAGTTTCTACTTTGATAAACCCGCCTTCATGAATGCCATACTGAACATAAAGGTTAGGCTTTTCGCGGCTAGGCTGTGGTTGTAGCTTATCGATTGCCGGAAAAAGAATACGCCAGGTTAAATTGCCTGCTAAAGTGAGAGTTACTTGACGTCCATGAACGGGATCGATTTCATACTGGCAGCTTCGAATAACTAAAGGCAAAGCCTGCTTGTCGTTGAAGACGTCAATATATTTGCCAAATCGATAAGGTGTTTGCCAGCTTACTGACGTACCTAGGTCGCTTTGATCTTGAAAGACGACAGCGTGGAGTTTGCCTGATTCATCGATGTCATGATAGGAAAATGGCATGATTGCTTCTTTACATGCCATGAAATCTTTTTTAGATAATTTTTTTCGAATTACAAAACAAGAGCCTTTCGGCGGGCTTACAACAATACTGCCCTGGTCTTGATTGAGTGCTTGCAGAGGATCTTTAGCGGTATTTGCAATAGTGAGTATTTCATTAAAACTAGGGGTAAAGAAATTTCCTGAGACTTCAATTTTAGCTAGAGAAGTGTTGGTAATGACACAAAGATTAAGGATGAGATGGCAAGAAATCCTTCTTGGCAACCTTAACAAGAGGAAACTCCTGATAATAGATATCTGTTGTGTTTTCTTTTGTATAGATAATAGCTTTGGTTTTAGGCAAGAAATTTGGCCAACGCTCTGAAGTCAGTTGGCTGGTTGTAATCCAAGATTTTATGTGATTTCTTTGCATGATCTTGAGATCGAAAGAAGACACTTTTTTGCCAATGAGACGGGCTCCAGCATAGATAAGCTCTTTGTCCTGCGGGTGCCAGTATGGGTCTTGTCCGTGATCGATAAATTCTGGTTTTTCACCTTGTAGATCGGAAGAGCGTCGTGTAGGGAAAGAGTGTCTT
>CALBMD010000336.1 GCA_937896265.1 uncultured Pseudomonadota bacterium | reverse complement strand
CTAGGTCCATCTAGGACTAATTTTACATCACGTTTGGGTGATATTACTCCTATCGTACATAGACTTAAAGAGAGAGTATCGAAAGAAGGCAAAGCTTATGCCACATGCTGGGAGGCAAGAAAATATAAAGATCTATTCAGCTCCTTTAATGAGCTTTTTGAAAAAAATTTAGGGTTAGATCAAGATTTTTTTTTGAAAAACAAGCTTAAGGAAGTAGGTTTTGAGCTATTTGATCCCGCTTCATTTGAAAATTGGCATCTACTCTCTAATTGCGCAACCATCTATCCTTACGATAGTTACCCCCTATGGTTAAGTCAATGGCTCAGTAATTTTGAAGAAGATGATGAGCTACTTTTCCCTCAACAATCTATTTTTTGGCCTTGGTTATGGCTCAAGTTTTCTCCGCTATTTATCTCCTTTTACCTGAAAGAAGAACCCATTTTTGAATTTCTAGATCCTATAGAGATCAAAGAATCTATCCTAACTCAAGAAGCTAAGGAGCTGGCTTTTTGTAATACTACAGCCTGTAGCAAAATCAAAGATATCCAGAATCATCCTATCTTGAGAAGATCTCTGGCTACAAAAGAAAAAAATCAGAAAGCAGCTAGCTCTTCAGACAAAGAACGGCAGAGACTGATCCCTGATAATTTTCTCCTAGACTTCGCTGGCCTTGAATATTTTAAGCCAAACTCAGCCTCTCCTGTTTCTTATAAGTTTATTGTAAGAACTAGCTTACAGAAATTTAATTATGCAAAATCTTTTCATCTTACTGGCGCAACCGGCAGTACCTTAGATGAGCGCAAAGGCTTTTTCATCAATTCCTCTAGCTTTCCTATGTATCTTCCGGTGTTAGTAGCTAAAGACAACCTCTGGGAGGATAAAAATAACGATACATCAAGCTCCTTAGTAGAAGAAAGCCAAACGTCGGATGCTTTACCGCATTTCCCAACCACAACTACAGCTGACTTTAGTTATCTTTCTGATTATCCCCTTGGAGATCATGTGAGAGCTTATCCCTTACCACTAATCTATCCAGATGCTTCCTTAACCAATCTAACAATGGAATCCGCGAAAATAAACAAAATCTTGGTACATTTCTTTGCTGATGTCTTCTTAGGGACGCAGCAGGTGGTGCAGGAAGGTATTTTTAGCCAGGAAGAACTCAAACATATGTGGGGTCATCTAAGAAAAGATTTTTCCTATGAAGATACCCGCGAATATTGGAAAAATAAATCTCTAGATCACATTTTCTATGCAACAGCTTTGGATGTAATGCAAGGTGAAGATGGGCGATTTTATCTCATTGAAGTAAATTCAAATTCCTGCATGAATCCAGGTGGTATGGCTGATCATGTCCTTTTTCAAAACCAGTTCTGTGAACGTTTTCATGCTCCGAAAGGAGAAATTAAGACAGGCCTTCCCACTAATCTTATACAATCTTTCCTCACAGCGCAAAGAGTGACAAGCAAAGATGAGCAAGTTGCAATCATAATTTACGATAACTTGGAAAAAATAGTTAACGCTACAGAGGACATGTATAGCTTAGAAGGTTATTTTCAATATCAAGAAATCAAGAAGCTTGGGTTTGTAAACATCATCAATCCAGCAGATTTAAGCAGTATGGATGCAATGCAAGCGTTCCTTGATAAAAAGTACAAATATATTATCAATATTGATGATCCAGAATTTTCTCTTGGCACCGAAATGCTTTATCAATATTTTGCTCAAAATAAAGATGTCTATCTTTTGTTTCCTCCTGGGATTCATGAACTAGACAACAAGGCATTGATGGCGCACATGGATGATCTGGCTCAACTTTATGGTATTGATCTCGATACTAAATATTTTGTAATACCAAAGACCAGCCATTGCAGCACTCAGGATGATATTACAAGCTGCATACAAGCAGGCGACAAAGTTATCAAAAGCACCTATTCAGGTCAAGGTTTGGGCGTACTGATGCCTAATTGTGCTATGACAGAGAAAACTAAAGGAATAGCTGGACTCTTTTTTTATAACGAGCTTTTTATAAAGCGTTTAGACTGTATACAAGATTGTTGCGAGAAACCTTATGCTGTCATCAGTCAAGAGTGTGTCAAAGATTTTAAACTAAGGCCCTATAAAAATAGTTTTGAAAAACTAGCTTTTGTCCTACGCACCTTCCCTTGGTATGATGGTAAGGAGTTTCATGCTTGGCCGCATGTCTTTGGCCGTATCAGCCAAAGTAGTTTTGAATCAAAAGTTAATGTCTATGGAGGCGCGCTTGAGATGCTTGTTATCCCTGAAAGCTTGGAAAAAGAAGCCTTCTATAAAGAAAGCATCTAAATAAAGTCTAGAGTAAACCGATGAACCGGCTTTGATAAAGGATGCATGCCAAAAACGTCTGTTACTCCCACACCAAGAGACTTAAATCCCAAACGCTTCATCACAGCCATGGATCTATGATGGTTAATGTGACAATAGGCTTTAATAGAAGAGATTTGAAAATGATGTTGAATATACTCAATAACTGCCTTACCAACTTCGGTAACGTAACCATGGCCTTGCAAATCTGGCAATAACCACCACCCCATTTCAACATTTGAACTGACTCCAAGTGGCTGTATACCACAAAATCCAGCTATTCTATGTTCCCCTTTCACTTTTAGCTTAAAAAAACAATACCCTAACCGATCCATATGATTTATCTGCGTAGCAATAAAATCTTCACTATCCTTTTTTGAAAAAGGATAGCCGGTGTAGATAAAACCAATGACTTCCGGGTTAGAGCTTAAAGAATGAAAATTAATCCAATCTCTTGGCCGCCAGCGCTGAATAAGAATTCTTTTGCTGTCAAAAATAGTTTCTTTTTTGGTATTCCAACCATAAACATCTTCTGCAATTTCGGTGAAAAATTTTTTCTTAATTACTTCATAGTTTTGGGAATGAATATCAAAGCCTTCAAATTTTTGAAGCAAGTCCGCGTTGGCTTTTAGATAGTCTCTAATACTTAAATATCGTTCAATCTCATTATCATTACTTTGATATAAGTATATCTTAAATCTCGCCTGTCTATGTCTTTCAGAGAAAAAAACCAACCCACTGTGATCCTCAGTAATTCTCTTATAACCAAACTGGCCAAGATACTCTTCGTAATAAGTAGGGGGTTTTTCACATACAAGTAGAACATCAACACACAAGCGATTTTTAATACCAATGGCGGTTGAACCAATATGAAAAGCAGCCAATATTTCATCATGATTCTTGAGAAGCATTGCTGATTCTGATTTAAACAATTGAGTCCAAAAATCATCAAAAAAACTTGGCTCAATCATATCACAATCCTTTTTTAACTAGAGTAATGCACCTTATGTATCTGACAAGGTATCCAAATAAAAAACCAAATAT
Organism: uncultured Pseudomonadota bacterium; assembly: GCA_937896265.1. Lineage (GTDB taxonomy): Bacteria > Bdellovibrionota_B > Oligoflexia > Oligoflexales > Bog-1112 > CALBMD01. The sequence continues at coordinate 1,714 of CALBMD010000336.1, read as the reverse complement.
AGAAGAAAAAAGTGACAAGATAATTGCTAAGTAGAAAGCATCAACAATATTATCTATATATAGAAACGATGTTATTGCAGCTGTAGTTGCACATATAGAAGAAAGCCAAGCGCAAATAGGGAAAACTGTAAATCTACTGATTGCAAAAAAAATAGGAATAACACTCGTTGCAAAACGGATTATCGCAGAAAAAATCATCACTTCATAAAGTTTGTTTATAGCTAAGCTCAACGATAAAGCTAAGATAACTATCATAAAGTTATTAAACTGCATAAAATAATATAATTTTGCAGCATTTCTGCCAATGATACTTGAAAAGACATTATTAGATGCTATGAATGAAGCTGTAAAAAGGTATGCGTCCGCAGTGCTCATAGTTATCGCAACAACAACTAAGATAACAAAAGGAAATAAATGTTTGGGTAAAGATTCTTTCATTAACTCAAAAAAAGCAAATACAGAGTCATCATTAACAACACCAACTTGCCTTGCCGCACACCCCAACCAGATAGTTATCAACCCAACTATCAAATACAAAATTGCTGCAACAACAGTTGAATTTCTTGCAATTTTATTAGATTTACAAGCCATCATTTTTTGGACTATTTCTTGATTAGTCATATGTCCTAAATTTTGTTAAAAAAATCCCTGAAAATAAGAGCCCAAGGGAGTTGCTATTGGATCAGCTATTACGTATCTTATTCCATTCTTATAAACGCTAGTAACAACCCCAAGCAATGCACCTGATCCGTACCATGTAGTAAATATCGCGCAAGTTGTTTGAAAAAAACAAACATTGCGACCTGCAAAGAAAAAATTATCTATATCATAGATGTGAGACCTTGAACGAAAGCCAACACACATAACTAAAATAAGATATACAGTTACAATCCACATTAGTTTATTTCATATAAGCTAAAACAGGCAAAGTGATTACAAACTCTGTTCCTGATGAAATATCCGAAATACATTCAATGTCTCCGCTGTGATTGTTAATGATTTCTTTAACTATCGATAAGCCTAAACCTGTTCCGTTAGCTTTTCCTTTTGTAAAAAAATCTGCAAACAGTAATCTCACATCTTCTGGATAAATATAGCTACCTTCATTTCCAACCCCAATTCTAATTGAGTTAAGGTCATCTTTTGACCAGAACCAAATTTTATAATTTTTTTTATTCGGCAAGGCTTCTATACAGTTTTGTATTAAATTAGATAAAGCTCGATATATCCTAATCTTATCTCCAAATAATTTTTGCCTATGAATCAAATTTCTTTCAAAAATTAAATTATCAATTGATAGCCTTTTCATAATTGAATCTAAAATATCACCAATCGAAATTTCCTCGAATTTGTCAGGCCGGAGAGATCCAGAAACCATAATTTCGGAGATAATAGACTCAGCATACTGGAGGTTATTGAGCAATTTAGGCTTAAATTTCAAAAAGAACTCATTAGCAGCTTTTTCATCTTTCATTTTAAGAAGTAAGCTTAACATGCTCATTGGTGTTTTTAGATCATGAACAATTTTTTGAGTGTTATGGAGTTCCTTCTATATTATTTGGAGTGGACTGTTTATTTAGTTATTATCATAATTTGAATGCTGATCTTGAAAAATTTCATATTCTTGGACTATTTTCCTCATTTCACACGAAAACCGAAGATTAAATTTGTCTTGTACCTTTGACAGGAGTGGTGGGAGCAGACTCGATAATAG
>CALBMD010000335.1 GCA_937896265.1 uncultured Pseudomonadota bacterium | reverse complement strand
AATTCATAGAAATCAAATTCTTTGGCACGGTTCCTATCTTCTTCTTCATCGAGAGAATTTGCTGCTGAGATAACAACATTGCGTAGTTCATATTCGTCAAAAGGCTTTTCGATAAAATCAAAGACCCGGTGCTTAATTCCTTGGATAGCCCAGCTTTTAGTTGCATAACCGGTGAGGACGATATTTTTGATGCCTTCTTTTCTTGCTTTTAATTCGCGGAGACAAGAAAATCCATCATCACCTGGTAAGTTAATATCAACGATAGCGATATCAGGAAGACTCACCTCTATAAGGCTTCGAAACTGTGAGTTGGATTGAGCAGTCATGACATTAAAATCAGAGACTAGCGTTCGTTTGATGAGTTTCAAAATCTCTTCATCGTCATCGATGATCAGGACAGACTTGCGTTCGCGGTGGTTGGATTCGGCTTCCTGTCGCATCAGCTCTCCGAGTGTGAATGCTATTTAAACGATACTATGTTTTTGTTTTTTCATCAAGGATGCCATCTAGACAGGGCCCCTACGAAAGCAAGAAGGAATCTGAGGAAACAAGCTTCACACGCAGGGGTCTCCCAGAAAAGAGCCTCTCATCTGTTTGAGGTCGTAGTTGATTTCCTAGCATTGACGAATACTAACCCTAGGCATATCATAGACGCCAGATACGAAATAAAGAAAGTGAGAGGACCCATCATGGATATTCAAACCAAGTTAGGGCACCTTCTAATTGTAGGATTTCGGGGAACTGAGCCTGATGAGCCGGAGGTTAAAGCTCTGCGCCAATGCCTTGATAAGGATCTCATTGGTGGAGTATTGCTTTTTAAGCATAATATCATAGATTCTAATCAGCTACAGCGTCTTAATGCTTTTCTTCGAGTACCTTCGATCAATGGCCATCGCCCTTTTATAGCTATCGATCAAGAAGGAGGCCGAGTCTTAAGGTTGCCATGGTCAGAAGCCTTTGCTGAAAAAAACGGCGGGCACTTTGACCGCTTGCAACCAGCTCAAGTTGCGGCGCGTTATACACTAGCTGATGTGGAGACCTACTATGATGCTTTCGCTGAATGGCTACATTTGCATCACTTTAATCTCAATTTTGCCCCTTGCGCTGATTTAGACTGCCATAGTGAAGCATCCATTATCAGTAAGCATGGTCGCAGTTTTAGCGGTGATCCAGAAATTGTGGTTGGCTTTTGCGAGCAGTTTATTGCTGCGCATCGCCGTTTGCATATTGTTCCATGTCTCAAACACTTTCCTGGCCACGGCTTTGCGCGTGGTGATACACACCTGGGCATGATAGATATTACGCAGCACTGGAGTCGCGATGAGCTTTTGCCTTTTGCTATGCTGATTCGTCACAAGAAGGTGCAGCTTATTATGATGTCGCATCTGATTCATCGTGGTATCGATGATACGCAACCGGTTGGTTTTTCAGCCAAATGGGTGCAAGAGGTGCTGCGTGGTGAACTTGGCTATCAAGGGGCTGTTGTTTCAGATGATTTGCATATGGGAGCTATATACGGTAGCTACGGCATCGAAGGAGCCATAGCGCAATCGTTGCAAGCAGGAGTCAATCTGTTAGTTTTTTCTAATAATCCAGCAGCTAACCTTAGTGCTCAGGGTTTAACCTTTGATCCTGATTTGCCGCAAAAATTACATGCTACCATGGCTTCTCTTTTGCGGTGTGGCGCTATTACTAAGGATCAGGTTGAGAAATCTTGGCAGGCAACCTCCTTTTTCTGACCCGTATAGAGCGGGTAATGCAAACAGATCACCTGACGCCGGCCGGGCCGATGCGGCCGCGACGGCTGGTGATGACCATGACCCAAAGGCAGCAGCTTAGCCTGAAGGGTAGATCGATTAACATTGGCCATGGCCGTTCTTTCTGCAAGCCGCAACGTCATCACCAGCCGTCATGGCCGCACCGGCCTGATCGGCGTCAGGTGATCTGTTTGCATTACCGCGCGTTAATGAAGTTCCATTTGGGATGAATTTTCTCAATTAAGTGTTCTTTTGCTGCACGACCCCAAATACCCGGAAGGAAAATTTACTCCTCTTGGCCTAAGGTATGTATTCTTCCTCTTACATTAGATCTCGTATCTTTAAGAAGAAAAGGTTGCTTTAGCAAATCCTCTACATTCTCAGCACCATATCTTTCAGTTGGCTCTCTCTTCAATAGCCCTAGGACAAAAGCTACGAATTCAGGTGATAGGTTTTTAGGAAATTCCTCACAAGACCAAATCTTTTCAGGATAACTAGTGCTCGTATTACAATCGCTTAGTGGATATTCATCCATCACCATATCGCATGCAACTAACGCTAGACTCCAAAGATCGCATCTGGTGTCATGTACCGGGCCGTTAATGATCTCTGGTGCCACATGAGTGGTTTCACCAATGACCTCAAGAGTTTCTTCTCTTTCCTTTTCGCAAAGAACAGCTAAACCGAAGTCTGCCAATTTTACTACTTTACCTTTTAACAGCACATTCGATGTTTTTAAGTCACGATGTGCAATATGATGATTGCGTAGATGTGACAAGGCTGCAACGATTTGTA
>CALBMD010000334.1 GCA_937896265.1 uncultured Pseudomonadota bacterium | reverse complement strand
GACACTCTTTCCCTACACGACGCTCTTCCGATCTCGAGGGCATCCATAAATAGTTTTTTTTGGTCGGGCTCATAACCCAACATATCAATACCCAGCATAGCACTTGAAGGGTCAAGAATACGCAAACAGAGTTTTTCGCCAAAAAGTGTGGGCAAAGAGTTAACACGAAAGTCGATAGCTTTAGTTTTAGAAAGCTTTAGTTTAATACGACCATCTTGAGGCATTCGTTTCTCAGCAATATTGAGCTTGCCGATGATTTTAATTCTAGAGACTAGCGAGCCTAAATGCCGTTTAGGTACCTGCATTGTGTCATGAAGCATACCGTCAACACGGAAGCGAACCATGATTTCGTTTTCATAAGGCTCAATATGAATATCGGATGCTTTTTCTTTAACAGCTCGGGATAAAAGACCGTTGACTAGACGGATAATAGGCTTTTCATCATCACTTGACTCAAGCAAATCTTTGGTTTCTTCGAGATCGTCCTCTTCAGCGGAGATATCCGGAACATTAAGCTCGTCGATGACTTTTTGTGAAGCGTCGTTAGATCGTTCATATACACGGTTGATGCTAGCTTGAATGACGCTTGGAGGACTAACAATCATGTTGATGTTCGTCGATAAGATCAGCCGCAAGTCATCCATGGGAAAGATATTTAGCGGATCGGCAACAGCGACAGTGACATTAAAATCATCACGAGCGATCGGTAAGATAAGGTTATCACGGCTAAATTGGATAGGAATATTTTCTACCAAAGCCGGGTCAATATCGTGAACAGGTAGCTTTTCGTAGTAAGGCAAGTCAAGTTGGAAAGCAAGAGCCTTGAGCATGTCTTGCTCACTGATAAACTCGCGATCAACAAGGATTTGTCCTAATTTTTTATCCTGATCAGCAACATCTTGGGAATTCAGGGCTTCTTTGAGCTGTTCAGGAGTAATAGCTTTTGATTTGATAAGAATTTCGCCAAGAGAGGTTTTCTTGCGAACTCCCACTTTAGGATCCAGCGTATTCTCAGCGCCTTCTGTGGGGAAAATATCTGATTCCTCTAAATCGCTATTTTGATGATCTGCCATGCCAACCTCCTTTATCTATTATACCGCATGGCAATCTTGGTTTCTAGGACTAGTCGTCAGAATCATCATCAGGGTGCCGTGGCTCTGGACTCTCTGGTGCTGGTCTATCGTCGTGAATAGGCTCATCTAAAGCGGGTGAATCCCCTTTATCAAAGTCATCATTATAAATAGTACCGCCGCCGCCACCGCCGCCTTCAAACTCTGTAGGAGCTATGGAAGAGGGCACCGATGTTTCAATTTCTTGCAAGCCAGCTCCTTCGGCAGCGCGCTTTTCTTTATCTTCTGGAGTCTCTTCAAGGAGGCCAATTTGCTTCAAAGTGGTCTCACGCTCTTCTTTCATGCGTTTTTCTTCGGCCTTATCAATCTCTGTTGGACGGTAGTCACCATCCTTTACTGTCGGTAGCTGAGAGTAGAAGTCATCGTTTTTGCTAGAACTGCCAAAGGTACCAGTAAAGAACTGGTCACGCTCTTCAAGCTTGGCTTTATAAATCGCTGCCAAGTCGGCGGCACCGTGTACAATATGAGGGGTGAGGAATATGACCAAGTTAGAACGTCGGTTAGTCTTTCTTGTGTTGCTAAACAAGCGCCCAATGATAGGGATATCACCTAAAAGAGGCATCTTTTTATGCTCCTCTTGTTCAGTATTGCTGACTAACCCAGAAACAACGATAGTCTGGCCGTTTTTCACTGTTACAATCTGCTTTGTTTTCTTAGTTGCAAGCTGTGGTAAGCCACCTTGTGAAATATTAGCAACAGTGTTTTGTTCCAGTGAGAAGTCGATGGTGATGTAGTCAGAATAACTGACGTTAGGCTTCAAGGTTAAAGTCATATCAACTTTTTCCTTTTCTACCTTGGGCACCACCGTTCCTGTCACAGCATTTGCTTGGCTAGCTGATTGGAACAATATCGTTTGCCCTACTGCCATGGTTGCCTCGGCATTATTGGCAGTTAAGATGTGCGGTGAAGAAATGATCTTCGTATTAGAATCCGTTTTCACCATGTCGATCAATAACCCTGGGGTGATTTCTTGAGCGATGCCAGGGAGCTTGAAGCTTTTGCCAGAGAGGATACCTACCGTCATGTTTTCTTTAAATGAATCGGCAATTCCTTGAATGTTGGTTTGTGAAATCCCTGTCCCAGATTGAGCTGTTGCTTGACCAACGACTAGAGGAGCCATCTTGGAAGCTTCCCAACCGCCAATCATCTTGTTGTTACCGCTTGGGCCGCCGCCAAAAATAGAGGTGCCAAAGACATAGCCGTCTTCATTATTGAGGTCTAAGATGTCTGCTTCGATAAACACTTGGCTGCGGCGAGTATCGAGTTTACGAATGATGGAGTTAAACGCTTCATAAGCTGTGCGTGAACCTGTGATTAAAAGCGAGTTGGTTGTTTCATCAGCGGTTATCTTTACCCCATCGCCGAGATCAGAGACAATAGCGGCATCACTACTGCGGCCACCACTAGAACCAGCGCTAGATGGGCGATGTGAGCCACCTTTTGAGCCACCAGCTGCTAAAGAAGATAGGGTTGTTGCCAACTTCTTTGCTTCAGCATAATCAAGTGGGCGTACATGAATAGTGGCTTGTGTTGCTGGGTCATCAATTTTGATGTCAAACTTTTTGACTAGCGTGCGGACATCTTTGATCGTGCGTGGTGGTCCAAAGATGATAACAGAGTTTGAGCGCTCGTCAGTTAGGATCTTAAATGCGTTGTAACCTTGCGCTCCACCTTTTAGTCCTCCAGCTGGCGACTTAAGGATCTCGTTAACCTGCTTAGCAATGACCTGTGGATCGGAGTATTTGATAGGAACAATTATGACTTTAGGCTGCTGTGTCTTAACATCAAGCAGTTCCAAAATCTCTAGAACTCGTCGCACCTTGTAACCAGAATCGCTAATAATCAACGTATTGGTTGGCTGATAAGCAATCATTGAGCTTGAGGAGACAATGCGTGAGAGCGTTGTCTGAATTTGTTTTGAGTCAATATACTTAAGAGGTACAATTTGAGTAATAATTTCATCAGTGCGTGGTGCCCAACCTGAGCCAACGAAAGTGCGCAGGTTGCCCTTTACAGCATTGCGTACCTTCATAATCTTGATGACGCGACCTGTCTCAACTGTTGTTAGGTTGAGCATGTTCAACGCAGATAGGAAGGCTTGATAGGCTTCCTCTTTAGTTACGCGCTTAGGTGAAATGATCTGAATCTTGCCAGTAACGTTGCGGTCTAAAATCACGTTGCGTCCCGTCCAGAGAGCAACGGCTTTGATGATATCTTTGATGTCAGTGAGCTCAGGGAAATCCATGTTCACCAAGTCACGCCCTGCAGGAACAGCTGATGCTCCTTTTTGAGCTTCGCTTTCTTCAATTTTCATAGTTGCTACTGGCACCGGTGATGGATCGTCTTCATCGTCTTGCGGTGTCACTGGTGATTTTGGATCTGGAGCAATCTTGCTTGGTGCTTTAGGGGCATTTTTTGCCCGATTGGCTGTATCTTGCATAACAGCGGGTGATGCCTTTGGCAAAACCTTTGGTGGCGGTGTTTGGGTTTTCTTGTTATCGCTTGGTTTAGCTTCTGGGACAGCAGGAACTACAGGGTCAGGTGCCTTTGTTTCAGGAGCTGGACCTAGGACATTGTCTGTAGGGGTTGCTGGCTTTGTTTGATCAGCTGGCAAAGGTGTTGCCATCTTCGGTTGTTCTTTAATCGCTGCGGCGAAGAGGCTCTGACTTGCTAATACAATCACAAAATTAATACCTGTGAGAGCGATGCAGGTTTGCCACTTTGCTTGGTGTCTCTTCATGATCCTTACCTTTCGTGAACAGCTACCTTACTGAAATCAAGCTTCACGTTGTAACAAAATCGCCTTAAATAAGCTAGAGGTCTTCGCTGTACTTAAAACTTCTGTTGATACGTTTGTTATCGGAAAGGATTGGATCAGCTTTAAGGTCTTCGTGGAGAAATTGTAGTGAAAAGGCGTTTAGCTCAGTTAGTTTCTTCTCAAAAACGGCGTCTAAATCTTTTGGATTTAGCACGATATGGGGAGTTAAAAAAATTAGAACATAAGACTCGATTGTGCGGTTTTCTCGGCTAGAAAACAAGGCGCCAAGAATAGGAATGTCGCCAAGGATGGGAACCTTTTTTTGCTCTTTGTAAGAAGCATGGCTTCGTAACCCACTTAATACGGCAGTTTGACCGTTAGAGAGAACAACGGTTTGCTTGGTTTGTCGGCTAGCGATCTCTGGTAAGCCATTTTGAAAACCACCGAGCAAATTGAAACTAAGATCAAGATCAAGACTTACGGTTGTGCTTGAGTTTACCTTTGGTTTAACTGTCATGGTAAGGTCGATTTTTTCTTTCTGTGTTGTGGTATCAGTGAGGCCAGCATTATTTGTTTCGCTGCTGCTGTATAAGATAGTTTGGCCTATCGATATAGACGCCTCTTCGTTTTCGCTGCCGAAAATAACGGGTTTTGATAATGTCCGACTAAAGTCGTCTACTCGCAGCATATTTATCAAAGCACCAGGGGTGACTTTAATGCCATTGCCAAGTTCAATCTCTTTAGCAAAGACACCGACGGATAGATCTTTAAATGAGCTAGAGATAGCTTTAATTTGTTGATCACTGGGGGTGCCAGCAGCGCTTGGTTGCATGGCAATAGGCGCTACAGAGCCAGCTTCCCAGCCGATAATAGTTTTGTTTTTACCAGAAGCTACTCCTCCTAACGCAGAAGTGCCGTAGGTGAAGTTATTGCCGGCTTTAACCTCCAAAAAAATGCTCTCTATCAGCACTTGTGTCCGCTTGACGTCAAGTTTGTGGACTAAGCTTGCAATGTGCTTGTAGTCGAGGGGATCGGCAGCAATGAGCAAGGAGTTTGTGTCAGCGTCAAAATCGATAGGAATGGTTCTTTTCTCGTATTTTGACAAGTTAGGGATTGCTTTTAGTGTTGCAGCAATCTTCTCTGCCCGAGAAAAGTAGATGGGCATGATGCGGACGGTATTCGTATTTTGATGGTCGTGTTCGAGGGCGTCGATTTTACGAATGAACCACATCGCGTGCTCAACAAACTTTTTATTGCCGTAGATGAAAATAGAATTAGTACGTTGATCATAGATCGCTTTCTCAATATCTTGGTACTGGAGGGAGCCAGGCTCTTTTTTGAGCACTTGCGTGAGGAGGTTTATTACCTCTTTGGCATCACGGTAGCGTAGATGAGCGATCTTAAATTCTGATTGCTGTGTTTTGACATCCAGCACTCGGATAATCTTAAGAATCTTTTGCACATCATAGCCATTATCCGTAATAATAAGTGAGTTGCTTGCTGGATGGCTAATAATAGAGGCACTGCTATTAAATTTCATTAGATCAAGACGAATCTGATTAGCGTTTAGATGAACAAGAGGTAAAACAAGCGTGATAATTTCATTTTGATTCGCTTTATAGTCGTTGCCATAGTAGACAGCTGAGTTGCTACCCTTGGCTTGCTTGCTCTTCATTATTTTGGTGACTGGTCCGGTTGTGACAGCACTAAAACCAACTTGCTCAATGGCTGCAAGGAAGATTTCGTAGGCAAGATCTTTATTAACCAGCTTAGGGCAGATGATACGCACAGAAGCATTAGCGCTTTGATCGGCTAAAATATTTTTACCTGTACGACGCGACACCCACTCAGCAAGAGCGCTGACTGAGATTTCTCTTGAAAAATTCATGTCGACCAGGTTGTCGTTTGGCGTCTCGTTTTGAGCAAAGGACAAACCTGGTAAGAGTGTCAAACAAATTAGAAACCACAGTCGAAGCATGTTATTTCTTTACGCTGACTTTGAGTGTCAGGGGTGTTTTTCCTTGACGTAATACTTGAATGGAAATATCCCAATCGTCTAAGAATGCTTGATGGAGGGCAAAGCCATGCTCAATATCGATTACTGTTTCATTCACCTTTGTTACCACATCCCCATCCTGAAGCCCTACTTTGTCATAGAGTGATCCTTTGCGAATCGAAAATATCTTATACCCATTAATCTTGCCGTCATCTAATGCATTAGGAACTAAGCGAGAGGAATTGATGACTTTCTCAAAACCATCTCCCAACTCTGATTGCACCCAACTTGCTTGCAAATAGACAACAGGATTTTCTATAACGCTGTTATCAGGCTTGGCTGTTTTTAGGGAAGTGTCGTAAGCCACATCGCGGCGTTCAGGGGGTACTAACTCGACTTCAACACACTCGCGGTGGCCGTTGTTATTAAAAATAACTTTGTTGCGTAAAATGTCATGGATGCTAATTTTATCATTGCTGATCAATCGATCGCCGATACGGTAGACGTCTACTTCATCAACCTCTTTTTCTTTGATGGTGCACATAGATAATGAGGCGTCTCCCAAAACAATAGTGCCTACTAAGGTTAAGGGTAACTTGCTTGGGGTACAGGGAGCGTTAACATCTGCAAAAGCCTGTGGTTCTGCTTGTCCTTGCTCTTGGTCTTCTTCTTTGGGATAGGTTCCCTCAGCGTTGAAAATATTACGAGCAAGGATATCTTTTTGAAGGGTGCGGTAGTTTGGGCGATCTCTAAGTGTAGGTGCGACATTATTTGACACCCGTGGCATAACCGGAATGGCCATAATGCGACTTACAATGATGGGAGTTGCGACAGTAACAACAAGAGTAGCAGCAGCGTAGGCAGAGCCTAAGCTAATAGTAAGAGCAAGCAGAATAGCCTTACGTTCTTCTGTAAGGTGCTTCTGAATGAAGGCCTTGATCGTTGCGATGATTTTTAGGATACGTTTATCCATTGCCTACTTAATCTGCATATTCATTGTTACTGTTGCTCCGTCTCTTTCTAAGCGAACACTGATTTCGTTTTCGCCTCGCAGGGAATTAAGCAACTTAATAGCTTGCCCAGTATCTACTAAGGAAACGCCGTTAATTTCTTTCACAACATCGCCGTTTTGCAAACCTGCTTTTTGATAAATGGAGTCTTGACGGATTTTCGTTAGCCGAAAGCCCGCTAACTCATTACCAACAAGGTAAGGTTCTGCCTTCGCATCTTGCAACACTTTGGCAAAGTCAGTTGTCAAAATCTTGCGCCTAAAATCAGATGATACCACCATGCTGTTGCCGCTGCGTTCAAATCCCTCTTCCTTGTATGTGTCTGGAGGAGGCTCGAGAGCATAGCCAGATTTTGTCTCTTTGCCTTCTGTCTTTTGTTGTTTTCGTCGGCTTTTTCTTGCTAATTCAGCGGATTCAACCACCATGAATTCTTTATGATCGGCTACTTGTAGGATGATTTTTTCTCGATGTATCTCAAGGACGCGAGCTTCAGAGCCTAATTTGTCGCCGACAAAGAAGCTATTAAGACTACTGCTGGTATTATCTTTAATGAGAGCGATACCTGAGAAAGGGTCGCCAGAAAAGATAGTGCCCATGAGAGTAAAAGGCAGTGTTGATTTGACAATAATATTTTCGACAGCAGGGTCATTTTTTCTATCTTTATCGTCGCCCGTTTTGCCTTCGATATTAAAGATATTACGAGAGACTATGGTTTTAATCCGCCCGTCGTCAAGGGTGGCTCTCTCTTTCTCAAGTTTGACGACAGAAATTTTGGATATTTTTACATCTTTGGTGGCTAGGGGCATAATAAGCCAAGAAGAAGCAACGGCAAGCATGCTTGCTAGAGCAAAAGCTATGGCAAAGGTGACCAGGAGCTTTCGCCAAGAAACTGTTTTTAACTTCTCGAAATATGTGAAATCAATTTCCACTAGACCTAT
>CALBMD010000333.1 GCA_937896265.1 uncultured Pseudomonadota bacterium | reverse complement strand
AAAATGGAACCAAAGAGCACACTGACACGGCCACGCTTGTCACCTAAGACTCCCCAAATAAGCCCTCCGCACAGCATCCCGCTCATCTGCAGATTGATGAGCCGCACCCCTACCGACATAATTTGTTCCTCTCGAATACCGAGATCTTTGAGACTATTGACGCGGACAATGCCAAATAACAATAAGTCGAAGATATCGACAAAATAGCCCAAAGCAGCAACCACGACGGTAAGCATAAGTGAAACCCTTTTTTACTGTTAAATTCATTTAATCTTATCAACGTTGCTTGCCATGCTTCCATATCTTTATTACGATACCGAAGTCTCTGATCCAGGGCTGTCTCATGCAAATTTAAACCGCCGTGGAAAAGGAATTGGGGAAAACTTCCCTAGGCTTCTTCCAATTTATAGGAGACAGCCCTGTTCTCTAACCCCCCATCTTGAGGATCTCTATGACAACACTGTCTCAAGCGTTGGAAAATGATAGCCATGAATTGCGCGCTCAACTGTTAGAAATTCTGAAGGACCCTATTTTCACACCTAGGTTTCAGCTCTCCCTCTCAGAAGAACGCGAGCTAGCTTACGCCCGATTGAAAAAATTCTGTGGGTCAGGGCTTGTTAATGTATTCGACTTCTTATCTGACCCTCGCAAAATTTTTGCTGCCCATGAAATAGGAGCTTTTTGCGACGGCTCTATGACCACCAAGATGACCGTGCAATTTAATCTCTTTGGTGGGACATTATTAAAATTTGGCAACCGCGAACGGTTTACCTCGGTGCTTGAAGGGATCAGCACCCTCAAAGAAGTTGGCTGCTTTGGCCTCACCGAACTCGGCTTTGGCAACAACGCTGTAGAAATGCAAACCCAAGCAGACTATGACCCTAAGACCGAAGAGTTTATCGTTAACTCAGCAACAACTCTTGGTCAAAAATACTGGATCACAAACGGTTATTGCCATGCTCATTGGTGTATTGTTTTTGCCCAACTCAATCTCGAAGGAGAAAGCCAAGGAGTTCATGCTTTTTTAGTACCTATCCGTGATAAGAGCCTCAAGACTAAGCCTGGCGTTACCATCCAGGATATGGGCCACAAAATGGGGATGAACGGCGTCGACAATGCACGCCTTTGGTTTAAGGACGTACGTATTCCTCGCGAGAACCTGCTTGATGCCTACTCGCAAGTTTCTGCTGATGGCAAGTTCTCAAGCCTTGTGCCGAAAAAGCGTGGGCGTTTTCTCAAGATGGCTGACCAGCTCCTTTCAGGTAGGATCTGTATTGCAGCTATGATGCTCTCTGGCGCTAAACAAGCCCTAACAACCTCAATTAGCTATAGCCAAAGTCGCCTTAGTGTTGGCAATACTGGTAAAAGCGATGCACCTATTTTCAGCTATCAGCTACAACGCAACGCCCTAGTACCCCTTTTAGCTGAAACAATTGCTCTTAATCTGGCTCTAAACCAAGTAAAAAACCAATATGCTACTGTTAGTGTGAAGCAGCTAAATGCCAAAAAACGCTCAAAAGAAGAAGAACGCGAGCATGCTCAACTTGTCATCAACTGCTGCGCGATCAAAGCCATGATCAGCTGGCATGCTGAAAACACAGCAACTGTCAGCCGTGAGCGTTGCGGCGGTCAAGGCTATCTTAGCTGTAATCGACTAGGAGAAATTCTTGCTGGCACGCATGCAGGCATCACTGCTGAGGGAGACAATGCTGTCTTGATGCAAAAGGTGGCAAAAGAGTTACTGGCAATGCCATCACTTGGCAAATTGCTGTTAGATAAGACCCTATCTTTGGCACCAGGCCGTTTGGTTAAATGGGCACAAGGTCGCAGCTATACATCTTTATTCGAGCTTCGTTTTCGCATGATGCTCGCTGATCTAGCTGTAAAACTAGAAGTTGCCAAACGCCTTGGTCACAGCCTATATGACACCTGGATGCATCAAGAATCTAACCACATCCAAGAGCTATCTGTTGCCTATGGAGAATTCCTTACGATGGAAGCTATGGAGAAAGCTAAGGTAACTGTCAACGATGAACGTTTTGCCAAAGCAATAGAAGTCTATGCTCTTACCAAAATTAAAAAGAACATGGTCTTTTATCTGCAACACGGTCTTTTTGCTACCTCCTATCCAGCAAAATTAGAGCGTCGCTTAAATAAGCATATTCATGAAATGGCTGAATCAGTGGACTACTATTTAGATGCCTTTGCTATCCCAGCAAACCTCCGAGCAGCACCCATTGCTAATGATTGGGAAAACTTTAATACCTATGACAATCAAGGTGAATTAGTTCCCATGCCGGTAAAAACACTGGCCGTTAGCGAAGATGAAGCAAGCAGCACAACAAAGAAACCACCAGCAAGCAACAACTCACAAGCAAAGAATCGTGCGGCAAAAAGCGATACTTCGTTCACTTAAAAAGCAGGCCTCACCTCTGTTGTCGTTGACAGCTCGGATTTGATTTTTTACGTTGAATTAAATCCCAACAGAGGTGACCAATGCAATACTTCTCTAAAGCACTCGTTTGCTCTTTATTGCTATCTTCTTTGGCAACTCTAGCTATACCTGAAGCTAGCTATGAGCAGATGTATCGCGAAGCAGTGCTGCCCTACTATGAAACAGGAATCATCAATTCTATAGAAGGCAAAAAAAAGGTACGCCTTGCATATCGTGCCTTTAATCAAAACAATACGCGCCCAGCTCTCATCATTTTACCAGGCCGTGGCGAACCAATAGCCAAATATGCAGAACTTGTTTATGATCTAAAAGATTTAGATTATACGATTTATCTATTTGAACATCGAGGCCAGGGAGAGTCCAGCCTGATAGATGACTGTAAAATTCAGTATGTGCGTCATTATAAAGATTATGTTTCAGACTTAAACCGGTTTGTCAGAACGATCGTTAAACCTTGGAGCCACCCCAAACACTACTTACTGGCTCACTCTATGGGGGCTGCTATTGGCACAATTTATGCTGCTCACCACCCTGAGTTTTTTGATGCTATAGCCTTTTCAGCACCTATGTTTGACATGAACACTCAAAAGCATTCTAAGCGCAGTGCCAGAGCTTTGGGAACCATCATGACAGGTATAGGTCAGGGTAAAAAGCTTGCAGCCACTGATGGAAATCAGCTGACTACCAGCCAGGTGCGCGCCGAAATGAACAAAACTATACTGTCATCATCATTGATAGACGCCTCGAAGATAAGTTATCGATGGGCGCTAGAGGCTTTGCGAGCGATTAAGCATGTTAAATATCTAGCATCAAAGGTCCCAGCCTCTGTATTAATGCTACAGGCTGGTAAAGATTTGCATGTCCCTGCCTTGGGTCAAGACAAGCTTTGCAGCAAGTTTCTATCATGCCAGAAACTTATCTATCCAGAAGCTTATCATGAGATTTTGATGGAAGCAGATACTGTTCGCGATGAAGCTCTTCGCCAAATCAAAGAGTTCTTTCAAAGATCCTAATTCCCAGGAGAGGGTTAGAATTCTCCCAACCCCATCAAAAGCAAAATGCCAATAAAAAGAGGGGCAAGAAAGCGGATGCAGAAACCAAAGGTACCCCGATAAAAATGCCAAGTTGGATCAGCAAAAAGTAGAGCTACAGCTTTCTTGCCAAGAACAAAACTAAAGAACAGAGCTAAGAGAAGACCAGAAGTTGGCAGCATAATCTTAGATGCAAGTTGATCTAAAAACTCAAATACATGCAGGTTAAAGATCCGTACATCTGCTAAGATGTTGGGTGATAAGTCGCTCGCCAGCCCCAAAATAAAGACTGCTAAGGTAACGAGCAAGGTCGTCTTCTTACGACTCATATGGAAAGTTTCACTAACATAACAAACCACCACCTCTAGAAGAGAGAAGGCTGAGGTAATAGCAGCAAAGAAAACCAGCATGAAGAAAGCAACAGCAACCCAATAACCACCAGGCATCTTATTAAACAAAATAGGTAAGGTTTGAAAAATAAGCCAGCAAGCATTAAGATAGTGGCTGCAACTGTTTCTTTAATAGGAGCTGGGTGTCTGGTTGTTCTATAAGCGCGTTTGTGTAGCGATTGGCCAGAGGTACAAATCGAGATAGTAGCAAAGCCAGCTCGTTGATGAATAACAACCAAAATCTTTGGGTCTTTGATATCGACTTTTGGCGTCTTGTCACCTTTTTTAACAAAAGCTTCTTCGATAGCTGTGCGCACTGCTTTGCTTAGGTCGTTACCAGAAAATTCGTGGCGATCTTTTTCAGTAATAATGGCATCGACACGAAAACTTTTGCTTGGAGCAAAAAGTTTAGGCCAGGAAATCCTTTTGGCTAGAGCGTAAGCGTCGCTTTTGGCAGCAAATGGTCCAAATTTCAGGGTCCAAAAGAGATTGCTAGCTGTTCTAAGGCTGAGATGGCATCGGTAAAATAAAGCCTCATCACCTTGAAAGGAGACAGCTTTATAAAGAATCCTGATCTCAAGAACTCCCATGGCCTTAAGTTCTAAGACTAAAACATCTTTGCTTTCTTCTGGGCAAGTAGCAAGCATATGGTAAATCATCTGTGGGCTTTCATGGCTCGGTCTATGGCAAGGAGGTCTTCTTTTTCTCGAGCGCTTTGGCGCTTATCATGAAGTTTTTTGCCTTTGGCTACGGCTACTTCTACCTTCACAAGGCGTGCTTTGAAATAAAGGCGCATAGGGATCAAAGTGAAACCTTTGTTAGCCACTGCTTGCTTTAATCGGGCTAGCTCGCGCTTTTTTAAAAGTAGCTTGCGCACTCTTGTTTCGCGGTGGTTATTGATGTTGCCATAGTAATAAGGGCTGATATGAACTTGATGGAGTAAGGCTTCTAAATCGTCATTGATTTCGATCCACCCTTCAGTCAAATTGACTTTTCCATCGCGGATTGATTTAACTTCTGTTCCCAAAAGGCAAATACCAGCCTCAATCTTCTCTTTGATTTCGTACTCAAAAGAGGCTTTTCTATTGCGTGCTATTTGCTCCGTGCTCATATTTCCAACTAAAATGGCCTAAATCTGGGGTTTGATGCTAGCAAGGTGGCGGGAAAAAAGCAAGAAAAGCTAACTAGTCTTTCAGGGGCTAGCGCATCTAAATTGCTTTGACGACTAGAAAACAACGCAAGGTCTGGGAAAACCACGCAGCTGGTTGCCAAAAAAAGCCTTCTTGTGAGAAACCAACTGCATGGTTTTCTCCCAAACCCCTCATCCTTGCTGTGGCTAGAATTTAGTTACGATCAAGGACATTAACAGAAAAAACAGCTTGCAGGCGATTTTCTGCAAGATGGTTATTAGCTATGCCTACATCTTCGGCATAAGAGGATACTTCAAATTGTACTAAAGCCAGATTTAAGCTTGCACCATATGATAAACCTGCCAGATTGTAGCCAGAACGAAGGCTAAAAAGAGCGTCTGAGCCATGGCCTAAAAGGTTTAGTTCAAGCCCTGTGTGGAATTTCTTGTTGAGAGCCGTTTGTGTGTCTGTAAGATGCTGACCTTCAATAATAAAATGGATCTCACTTTGCTTACCAAGCCTAGGAGAGACAGAAAAGCCTAAGGTATAATCTTCTTTTTCTTTTTTACTTTTTGGTAGCTCTGGGTGCGCTTGATCATTTCTCAGACTGTAATAGGCGCCTGCGACATTTTTCGTCACAACAGCCAAGGTTGGTCTGCCAAAATTAGCCATAACCCAAGTAAGACCAACATTAGTTGTGGTGCCTTCATAGCGAGTGGCGCCTTTTGTGAGATCAGAGCGGCCTTGGCTTGTTGACAAAGAGCTATAGGGGACATCTTGCTCTATAGCACTATAATACTGATAGCTAGAAAAAGCCCCCAGGTGGATGGTCTGCTTTTGATTAGCCACACTAAAACCAAGCCCTGTCCCTTGCAGGTTGCGGTATGAGGTTCTCACAGAATCAGGGTTTTCCTCAGGGCGTTTTTTAACAGCTGCGATTTGTATATCTTCATATTGGAAAAGACCAACGCGCCCAAGTATCAGGCCAGTTAAAAAATTGGCGCGAGCATATTGACGTTTACCGGCATGGGCAGCAAGTACTGAATCAGAAACAGCCTTGCTCTCGGAGGCGTTTTGCGTATCAAAATCTTTATTAAGCTTCCTGGCATTTTCATTAGCGCTGACTCCGGCATAAGGAAAATGCAGCAGCCTTAAGAGATTATCTCCTTTGTCGCCCTCATTTAGCCTGCCGATATTGGCAGGATTATAGAAAGGAGCCTGGGCGCCGTCAGCAATGGTAGATATTGCGCCCCCCATGCCTCCTGCCCGTGCTGAAAGTAAGGGGCTGGCATCAAGAACCGTTTTGCTTTTTTCCTCGGTGTCATCAGCAGCAAGTGCCGTTAGGGGTAGGGCTAAAAAAAGGCCAAAACTTGCCATACCGATGTTTTTCTTAAACGCCATAATATTCCTTCACTCTAATGAGCCTTAGCTCCTCAAATTATCGGAGCTTTGCTAAGAAAATTCAGGAACTGTCAATGGAGTCTTTGAAATATCAGACAATTAGAATTGATTTTTTTGCTAAAGAGGGCTACTTTTACCAAAGATACCCTCATTTTTTAGCCAATAGGAAGGCATAAGTGCTACCATTCAAAGCGTTTGACCGGCAAAATAAGGTCACTTGGATCATTCTCAATTATCATGATAATAACGGTAAAGGTACTTACCTGGCTGCTCGCGAGGATGATAGCGATAGCGATGGTAGTTTGAGCCTACTATCAGCTCAGAATTTAGAGGGCTACAAATTTTTGGGTTTCATGGATGAGATTGATCCTTAAACTACTTCTTATATTAGGTCTTTTCTGCATTCTTGTCAGCCAAGGCCAGGCAAGCGAACAAAATCAGGTTAACAATAAAAAAGCAGAAGCAAGACTGGGTGATCGGGTCTTGCTTAAGATAGACAATGATGTTTTTACGCAAAGAGAGCTTGAAGCCTATTTAAATCTAAAGACTCTTTTGCATAGTGATAAAAAAGAGCCTTTGTTGGTGGATAAAGCAAATTGGCCAGACTCTTTTGCCAGTGCTACCCACGATATGATTATTTGGGCTGAACTATCAGAGCTAAAGGTTTTAGCTCTGAGGTTTGGTGCTGATCCTCGTCTTTTGCCTGCTATGGAAAAGATCCGCAATGCTATTGTAAAATATCCAGCCTTTAGTCGCATGTATTCGCGTCTTGTGCTTGATGAAGCTTTTTGCGAGAAGACCCTTATTGCTATCTTGCAAATTGCCGATTATGTTGCCTTTAAAGAAAAATCGCCGCAAAGAGATTGGTTTGAAAATTTGAGAAAGCAGTTTAAAATCCTAATTTTCGCATCTAGCCAAGAGTACGCGCTTATTTACCCCCCGGGACAACAAAAGTGAGCCTCTCTTTAGTTCTTGTGAATCATGAAGAGGCAAAGCATTGGCTGTGGCTTAAGTCTATTTGTGACGAGTGGGATTTTTGGACCTGGCAACAACTTGAAAAAACCTACTTCGAATCCGGTTACTACTTTTATTTCGCTGCCAACAAAGAAAAAGCTTGCGCTTTGTTGGTTGTCCATAAAGGTCCTTTTGAATTAGATATCATTTATGTCTATGTCATTAAAGAATGGCGAGGAAAGGGCAGCGGTACTATGCTGCTGCGAGCTTTTTTGGCGCAAGAGAGAAATTTTGAAAAAGCTTTTTTGGAAGTTGCCAAAGACAATGAGGCTGCCTTGAAGCTATATACAAGCCTTGGTTTTATGAAGATTGGTGAGCGAAAGGATTATTATGGCAGAGGCCAAGATGCTTGGACTATAGATCGGAAGAGCACACGTCTGAACTCCAGTCACATCACGTTATCTCGTAT
>CALBMD010000332.1 GCA_937896265.1 uncultured Pseudomonadota bacterium | reverse complement strand
TACATAAGAGGAGTCTAGTAGAAACATTGCATGTCTTCCAGCGACATCGCAAGAGGCTTACCCCCCAGGAAGTAAATCCGTGCTGCACTATCCCTGCGCGCTGTATTCCTCTGCCAGCGACATCGCAAAGAGTTTGCTCCGTGCTGTCTTCTAAAGAGTTTGCTCCGTGCTATTTCTCCTACTGTCTCCTACGAAGAGTTTGCTCCGTGCTGTCTCCCTGTCTCCTACTACTGTCTCCTACTACAATGAGGAGGTTTGTAGATCCTCTATTTTCGTATCTTGAGAAAGATCTTGGTAGCTTCGAGTCAGGCGCGACATAAAGTCATGCTTCGACTCTTTGCTTTGGTTGATGGCTCCTGCATCATCTCGAATAAAGAGATGAAATCTAGCCGGAGCAATAAACGCATCAAGCACTGCATAGATCGATATAAAATTATCGCGACAAATTGCTGCAGCGGCTGCCAATTCATGCTCCAAGCAAACAACATGAGTGATAATCGCGAGGTAATAGCGATTATCTTCTTCATATGGCCCACGAGTAAGGAAATCAGGTATTTTTTCAAAGCCTCTCGTCTTGTCTTTAAGAGACAAACCCAAGAAGAATCCCCACTTTAGGGGAGCATAAAGGCGGATTTCTTTAGCAAAATCTTCTTGCTTAGGATGTTTTGGCATGCGAGCAAAAAGATTACAGGCAAATTGCCCAGGGTGGGCTTTCTCACTAAATACTATCATTGCATCAAATAAGTCTAAGCGAAGGCCATTTCGCCCCTCTTCCTCGACCATAATGTTATCAGCATGGGGATCGAAAATAAAGTAGCCCAACTTATCTACACGGCAAGTCATGTCTTTAAATTTTTCATACAAGATTGGATCATTTTCTAGGTATAGATCTTTGTCCATCATTGCGCTCAAACATTTTTTTAGTGTAACACCATAAAGTCTAGTTTTTATCTGGGCTGATGTAGAGGCAGTGGGGTAAAAAACAACCTTAGTTAGCCCAGCTTGAACGAGAGATCGATGGCATTTTTCTTCATATGCCTTGGGATTCCAGTGGGCCTCTGCCAAAGCAAAGCAGACATCCTCCCTATGGGAGAGACACTCCTCACCCGTTATCCGCTGCCACCAGATATTTTTCCAGAAACCCAAGGCTATGATCCAATTGCTTTTAAATACTTTTATACACTTTGTGTCCTCATCAGTTGTGTAAACTTTTCCAAAATAGCCTTCTCCTAAAAGGTTTTTAGGAGAGAGATCGCTGGCTTTTACAACAAACTGAGAGAACACGAATAATAGCAATAGAATGAAGCTATAACGCGCACTTGCAAAAAAGTTCATTTTAAGCTCCTATAATCGAACATTTTTGCGCATCATACTTCAATTCGTTTTACTTGCTCACACTTAATTTCACCTTGCGGTGATTTCTTGCCTGCAAAGGCCGTATATTTCTTTTAAATAGCTGCAAAAAACTGTCTACTTGCGCTGAAGAAATACGCACAGGCTGTACCATTAGCAAACGCATGACTCCTTCACTACAGGGAGGTCTAGTAAGAGAGCCTTCATAATAATAATAATTGGATTCTCGCGGCAAAAGACGAGTTACATCAAAATTTGCCGCTGCTCCCTCACTACCTGCTTCTTTGGGTAAATGATGCCAGATCTTAGCTAGCTCGTTATTGACAGACCCTTCTTGCATAAAAAGTGAAAGGATCAATTGCTTGTGCTCTTCATTTTGGTGAACAAGCTCCATTTCCATATCAAAACTTGAGCCGTTTACTTTATGCTCACTTGGCTGATGCCAAATAATTTGCATCAAGTCAAAGCGCTCACCACGAAAAACAAGATAGTTCCCCCCCTCAAACTTAACCACAAGAGCATGAGAATCGTTTAATGTATTAACAATGACTTGAGTGTAATAAAACTTGAGAGGCTTGAGATCAGTCTGCACCATAGCATCTTCGATATTAATCGGCGATTGTTTGTGACCTCTACTGCATGCCCGATATATGTCGTTTATACTCCCCCAAGACTCAGGACCCTGAGCACCCTGATAAGTCCACATGGCAGCTTTCTCAAACTTTTCCAAATCAAACGAGGCATCTTCTTCCTCAGAATCTTCCTCCTCGTCATCTTCTTGCTCTTCAGCAAGGCGCTCTTCAGTTAATCTGTCAAGAATTTTTGCATCTGCAAAAATTCTCTCTTTGCTCCTATCTCGAATTTCTTCTTTTGTTGTCTGCTTAAAGCTTGCTTGGAGCAAAGCATAAACCCCAATAGCCATGCCACCTACCAAGAAACAAGCGAGCAACCATGCTGTCAACTGATCGAACCCTCGGCCAAATTTCATGCCGACGCCTCCCGAGAAAGTTGCTTACCCTGTATGCCTAAATTGTCGCTGGCGCAAATTTACGAAACAGCCACTGCTGCCAATCCTAAAATGGCAAGGCAGCAATAAAATCGCAACATAAAGACAGCACATTTCAGGTGCGACTAGGAGTGATTTTTGCTATCAACACCGCCATTTTTAAATTTCGCGCCAGCGACTAAATTGTTATACTCAGTAGGTTAACCCTTTTTTTCAATGGACGAAACAACTTCTAATGGATGCGTCAAGTAAAATTGAATGGACAAAGCAACTCTATAAGGAGTTTGAGCGCTTCAATTGGTTATTTCGCGCAGGCTTGAGCAAATCTATTATTCGTATTGAAAAATTAGTGCAAAGCTATGGCACTTGGGATGCATTTACTTCCACTATCACCATGTCAGAAGATCTCATTTTAACCAAATCTTGGCATCAGGTCCTTGAAGTTCTGAAGCATGAGATGGCCCACCA
>CALBMD010000331.1 GCA_937896265.1 uncultured Pseudomonadota bacterium | reverse complement strand
TCCAACCCATCTTTACCGAGATTGGATTTGATGTTATCGATGAAGCAGAAAACGGATTGCTTGCCATTGAAAAATTCAATGCGCTTAAACCAGATATCGTAAGCTTAGATATCATTATGCCTGAATTAAACGGTATTGATTGCTTTGTACAAATGACAAAGATTCACCCACCATCTAAATTTATTTTTATAAGCTGTCTTGCGGCGACTTATAAAAAACTAGGCGACAAAAACAAGCTGCTAGAAAATCAGCATTTGCTCGACAAGCCTCTACAAAAAAAAGAGCTTCTCCTCGCTTTACAAGCCTTATATCAACCCAAGCGATAACCATTTAAGTTAAGCGATTTGTTCTTCTCCTTTAGTATTTTGCTGTACTGTTGTAGTTGCACGGCGGCGAATCTGATCGCTTACCGTAGCTGTTGCCTTAAAGACGCTAGCAACAGCTATAAACACACCAAAGAGACCTATTAATAAAAAGGCTGGGTGCCAAATTGCTCCTAGAAAGAAAAAGAAAAGACTAGCAAGCGCTGTTACTATAGAATTTATCCAAAATTTATCTTTTTGAATAATAGGCATTTCACCGCGTAAAATACCACCAGCATAGCCTTCTAGAATAACGTTCTTCTCCTTTGTTTTATGAAAATGCTTGAGCAAACTTACAGGTCGATAGACATAACGAGCATGCCAGAAAGGCAAATGAATTAACTGGATACCAGCAATTTCAAGCTCAGTTTTAGTATCGATATTGATCTCAACATTAAGTTTAGCAAGAGCATCGTGGTAGTGATCAACATGCCTACGAGCTCTACGCAACGCTTCCTCTTCAAAGACCTGAATAGGCAAAATAGGTAAGCCGTTGGCAAATTTAAATTCAAAAAACTCACGAACATCATAAGCCGAAAGTTCGTCAGCGTTGGGGTTTGAGGATTTTTTGACGCCTAATTTAGCGTCAATGCGACCGCGTGAAAAGGTGGAATCCATGGGAAAACCATCCCAACTGACTATGATAGGTTCTTTTGGCTCGTGCAGATTAGTCATCCCCCAATGCTCACAAAGATTGGTTCTAGCTGAAATAGCCCATCTAAAATTTCTTCTAAATTGCCCGGCTTCTATGAGATAATTAGAGCCAAATCTATCCATGATGCTACTTTGTTTCTTAACAAGACCCTTCCATGCCGTGTGAGCCTCTAAAGAAATGATCCAAAAAGGGATA
>CALBMD010000330.1 GCA_937896265.1 uncultured Pseudomonadota bacterium | reverse complement strand
GCAGAACAGAGCTAGTACCAAACCTGCAAATTTTTGATAGCTTTTCATTTTTTAACGTCCTCATAAATAGTTGCAAAAGACTTATAATGGAAAAGAACTTAGTAAATTATGCCTGCAGTGGCAAATAAGTAGTTTTAAACTGTATATGGCGGTAATAATTTCTTGCGAGGATTTAAAACCTAGCAGCAGGCTCCCAACCACTCTGCTTTGTGCTAAAGCTACTTAAATACCAATTAGAGGTCTTAACCTGGGCGATCAGTAGCGACTATTTCCCTGTAACTGCTTCATCTCTAAATTTAAATGAGACAGCCCTGGGTATTTTATAGACAGTACTGACTTTGCCAAACTGAAGAAGGTTTTGGCGAAGTTTAAAGATTCTAAAGAGCAAATAGCCTGGCAGAAGCCTAAGCTAGGCTGCTGTTTTTTTAGCAAATCTAGCATATTTCATGTCGACACCCAAGATGTGTTTAATCAACCAATCATTCAAGAAAAGCATTAAGTCCGAAGGATCAAATTGAGGTTCGACTATTTTTGCTTCATAGGAAGCTAACTTTGCTAGTAAAGATCTGTGAATCTCTTTATGGTTTGTCAGTTGGGGATAGTCTATGGACTCCATATATCTCTCTTCATCGGAAAAATGCTTGTGAGTATAATCCCTTAATTGGCGATAAGCATTTAGTATTTTACTTGTTTTGTCGTTCAAATTGATGCTTTCTGCAAGAAGATTGATTTTGTTAATGAGAATTTTATGTTCATCGTCCATGGCATCTACACCCAAGTAGTAATCATCTTTCCACACAAATAGGTTTACTAAAGCATGCGAAGCATTACCACCTACTGCCAGTATTTTAAGTTTTGTTCCTGAATGATTTAGCGAACTAACCTGTTGATTCAGTTGATTCGCCGACTCAGCAGATTGCTTGATTTCGTTGGTGTTAACTTGAATCGCTTCTTCCAATTGGCTTATTGCACGCGCGATTTCATCGATACCTTGCGACTGCTCCTGATTCGCGTTTGAAATGGACTCCACCATTTCAGAAAGCTGATCTGCATTCATAACGATCTTTTCCAAAGCCTCACCACAAGCATTAGCAACAGACCTTCCCTTGTCTATTTTGTGACGTGATTCCTGCACCAGTCTATCAACCTGGGAAGATGTTTCCTGAACAATGAGATTTACCTTGGAAGTACTGTCCGCTAAAAGAGATGAAATTTCATTCGATGCGGCGCCGCTCATCTGCGCTAAGTTGCCAATTTCCTCGGCTACAACAGCAAATCCTTTCCCATGCTCCCCTGCTCGGGCTGCTTCGACCGATGCATTAAATGAAAGCAACTTAGTTTGAAAGACAATATCGTTAATCACCTTGGTTTTGCTGTCTATTTCTTGAATAATTTGAACGATTTCGGAAATACGTTTATTGCCGCTTGCTGTTGCTGTTTGAATATGAAGATTGCTTTCGTTGATCTCTTGCATGGAATTTATCATGCTTTGTACGGATTCTTTTCCGAGTGAAGCTTCGTTTTTAGATTGAGCGGATACTTTCGCCGATGCTGCTGAGTTGTTTGTGTTCTGTTCGATTGTCGCACGAATCTCGGCAATTGCAGATGCAGTGCTTTGAATCGCCTCCACCTGCTCAGTCATAGCCGATGATAAAGCCTGTGCCGACGCACTCATGACGGAAGCGCGACCGGAAACCTCGTCCGAATTACCATTGATAGCTTTAGAAATTAAAAAGATGTTATTGCTAATTTTGGACGCTACTAGAAAGGAAATAAACTGAGCAATACAAAAAGACAAGAAGGTTAGAAGCAGAGATAAAACTACATTTTTTTGCGAAGAGAGTCCATTTTTCTTAGACTTATCGGCAATCCAACTACCAAAGTGTTTTTTAAGTTTTTCAATAGATTCTCGAAAATCTTTTGATTTATCCGGCGATTCAAGCAAGATTGCATTCTCTATATTCTTGAGATTCTTATTGCCGTCACTGCTTTTCCAATTGATAATTTGCTGAGCAAGATTCTTGTATGCTTGCCAGGCATGATCCATATTAGTGAATAGATTTTTTTGTTCATCGGTAAGGCCTAAAGCAACAAATGAGTCCTTAGCTTTTTCAAATTCATCGATGGCAAGTTGAGAAGATTTTATTGCGTTTTCGATTGCTTCAGGGCTTGTTAGTCCGGGCAAGCCTAAAGTTTGTATCATAATACGAACCTGTCGATATTGAAGAAACATTTCATCGACTTTTTCCATTTGCGGAACATCTACTGCAGATATCCTCTCGTATTCGTTGTCTATTTGCTTTTGCAGCCAGTGCGTAGTAAGCATTGCCAAAAGAAGGAGAGCAGAAAGAAAAAGATTTAACAACAACAGCTTTGAACGAATACCAATACTGTTTTTCATTACCAATCCTGTGATTTAACTAAAAGATGAAATATTTTTCGGACTATTTTGTGCTTTTTTTAAAGGCAATCAGGCCTAGTCCTCAACAGAAATTATGCAAGTAGCTGATTTTTTTTGATTTTTCGAAATTAAAATTTTACTGGATTTTGAGTTATCACACATGAGAAAGTGCATTCAAGTTGCTCGAAATTCGCAAAATTTCTCCAAGAAAGCTTTTTTTGGAAACCAGTTGCGCAAGGAGTGGCTTTTACTATTGGCTAAGACGGGATCATGAGAAGAAAATACAGACTGCAAAAAAACTACGAGAGGATTTTTCGTGAATCTCGCTCAACTATGGTAGCCCAAGGATTTTGAAAACATGCTTCTCGTGTCCGTTTTTGTCAGGGAAGATCATTAGAGCTAAAAAGATTTCAACACACACTTTATTTCAAACAAATAAAACATTCTTCAAAATCTCTTGCACTCTATTAAAGTCAGCTTTATCAATGCATTCGCGAAAGTAATAGCTCTTTTCAATCAGCATCGATGAGCGAAGGTATACATTGCGATATCCCTTCTGAAAAAGAGCAAGGGCAATATCGCTACCACGGATGTTACAACTGTCATAAACTTCATCTAAAAAGAAAAAAGAATCTTTATGATAACCTTCTACGTTAAAAAGAAATGGGTGCTGATAAACATCTAGACGATCTGATAAGTGTGAACAAATCGTTTTGAAATTATCTAAATAAAATTCATCATCATCCAAGTAAACCACACAGGTCTTTTGGCTTTTTTGTTCGGAAAAAAATTCAATTGCTACAAACTCAAGGTATTTTTTATCGATAATTCTCAAATCAGCATGATTAGCTTGATTACGAATATTTTGCGCACCAAAAGTGACTAAGATACAATAACTTTCCAAACAATATCGGCGAATAAGCTCAAGACCAGTCCAGCGAGAACGCAGATCGTTATCCATCAGGATCAAGGTATCAGCCAATTCTAGTGATGGCAGTAGAGCTTCAAACTCTTCAGCAGTAAATATAGAGATAATATTAACATCTTGCTCCCGCCAAAAGTTGTGCATTAACTCGTCATCATCCACAACAATCAACTGATGCTTGCTATTTATTGCCAAGCGGTCGATATCTGTACATATTCCCTGAACGGCCTTCATGGTTATAACAAACGTTGTGCCACTAGATCCTGTCAAAAACGAGATTTCTCCATTTATCTGTCGTATCAGATTATAAACAGACATCAGACCAATCCCATGACCATCCTTTTTATTGCTTACTACCTTGCCACTGAACAATTTTTCTTGCACATTACTAGGAATCCCAGGGCCAAAATCTTGAATCTCAATTATGATAGAGTGATCAATGCTCTTCATAACAATTCTTATCTCTTTGCGAACACTAGGTAAGCACATAGCATTATCCAAAAGATTTGCCAAAATTCTCTCGAAGTTTTCCTCATCTATTTTTGCGAAATATCGTTCCATAGGTTCAAAAACTAAAGTAAATTTGTAGTCAGGATATAGGGTTACATAATGCTTCTGGATGGAAAGAAGAGCTAACTTAAGATTCAAAGGTGAGCTTGCTACCGGCTTGATGTGACCCATGATCCTTTTTGCCAAAGATTCCATTCGATGTAATTCTTTATTGATAGACGGCGCAGAAATACCGTGCTGCCGAAAGTATTGAAACATCTTTGCTACTGGGCCTCTAATATCATGGGCGATCATCCGATGAGTTTCTATAATATAGTCATTTTTTGCTTGCTTATCAGCAATTAATTTCTGCAACTTTTGAAAGAGTTTTTCAGATTCTGCGGAGAAAAATTCATCAGGATATGATGTCGCACCTTCAACATCACTAAGAAGGCTCTCTGTTTCATTATAAAATGTAGCAGAAATCTTCTGAATAATAAAATAAACCATAATAGCAGTAAGAGTATACGCTGCTGCCACAGCAGCCATGAAAGCCCAAATAGGTGCAGAAGAAGCATGTCCATAGACCCAAATATGATTAAGTTTGAGCAAAAGGGTGCCCAGAGGAATAATCAAACAACTTAGTAAAAGCGCCACACTGATGAAACAATAAGAAATAAGGGTACGAATACTTGGTTTAGACGGAGCAAAAATTTGAACCCTGTTTTTTATAGCGACAACAAAGACACCCATAGCAGCTAACAGTGTAAAAGAGATAGCTAGATCATATTGAACTTTGCCACTAAGCAAT
>CALBMD010000329.1 GCA_937896265.1 uncultured Pseudomonadota bacterium | reverse complement strand
AGCCCTTCTCCAGCTAGCTCTTCAAGTGCTTCTACTGATTTTATTGAAATAGAATGCAAAGAGCCTTCGAGGTTAAAATATCTACATATTGATCGTGAAACTAATCGCGTTCATCTTTTAATGCCAATAGTTGGTGGTAGCGAAATAGCAACTGATAATACCTGTCAAACCGCTTATCAGCTTAAAGAATTTTTTGATTTTAATGCTAATGCTTCCTGAGCAGAACAAACTACACCGTCCAAACCCGCCTGCTGAGTTAGTGATGCAAGTCGTAATACTTGCTCAAAAGGAGAAATATCTAGCCCTATATCAGCTAGATCACTTTGCTCCATGCTAGTTAGCACTGTTACGGCAATAAGTAATGGTGCTTTTTCACCATAAGGTAACAATGCATCCCTAGCTGCTTCCATCATTTTTCGGCCACCAGATGCATGAACATTGACCATCCACACGCCCATTTCTGCGCTAGCTTTTACAGCTTTCGCCACTGTAGTTGGAATATCATGAAACTTCAGATCCAAAAATACATCAAACCCCTTTTTCACCAATTGTTCAACAAATTGCGGGCCATAATAGGTGAACATTTCCTTACCAATTTTTAACCGGCAATCAGAAGGGGTAACTTGATCAACAAAAGATAATGCATCTTCTTTATTTGCAAAATCAAGCGCAACAATAACTTTAGGGTCTGTCATATATCCTGCCAAAAAATAATCAATCACCATCCAAGCCTTGGATTGGTGAAATACTTCCCCATTGCTTACAAGATGGACAATGCCAAAATATGACCTTACTGGAAAAGCCACAATGCTCACAACGATAGACTGGCTTAACTGCCATTTGATTTTCAACTAAAGAACGTAATAAGGAGATACTCTCCGCCGCTTTATCGTCATGCATCGCTTCTAACTGATATGTCATTAAGCGATGAAAACCTTTCATCGTCGGATTTCTTTTTATGTGGCGTAGAATAAAATTTTCGGCTTCACTAGCACCTTGTTCATTCTGAATTGAATCAGCAAGAGCAAGCGCTATTGTAGTATTTTGAGTTTTTTCGAGCCAACGAACTAATATAGAAGCCAAGCTGTGTTCATCAATATTAGATTTACACTGCAACAATAACTTCCATGCTTCGCTGGCAAACGCGGATGACAACTCTGGAATTCGATCTATATGTTTAATCGCGGCATCATATTGCTGCTGTTTAATATGTACATGAGAAAATAATATTTCAGCTCTTACGCACAGAGGGTCCGCTTTCAATGCTCGTTTTAGTCTTGTTTCAGCAGCCTTAAAATCAGAGAGAGACAGATCGGCTTCAGCTAACTGACAATAATAATGAGCAACAACTTTGTGATGGTTTTTACTGGATAGTTTTTCCGCTATATCGATCGCTTTTTGCCATTCGTTGAGTTGTTCATAAATCTGTAGCAACATTTTTCGGGCGTCATCAGCCAAGTCATCGTCATTTAATAAGCTTATCAGCACGTTTTCTGCTCGATCTAATAATCCTGCGGCAATAAAGTCACGAGCTAATTCAAGCATAGAAAGATTTTGCTGTTCTGTTGAATCAAGACAGCGAGCGACTAAATTCTGGTGAATACGAATTGCTCGGTCAACCTCTCCCCGCTGACGAAATAAATTACCCAGCGCAAGGTGCGTATCAATAGTATCCGTATCAACCTGTAATAAATCGATAAATAAATCGACTGCCTTATCAG
>CALBMD010000328.1 GCA_937896265.1 uncultured Pseudomonadota bacterium | reverse complement strand
AACAAGGATCTAGGCATGCCACGTATCTTACTTTTGGCGCTTTGCATCGGATTCAAAAATTCTTTGCTTTTAGCTGGCTCGACAACCACTGCCACTAACAATAAAGATGTCTTATCTATGACTCAGGCAGAGCTGAATAAAGTGCCAGCTGGCACGTTGCAAGCTGAAATCAATAGGCTTACTAGCCTCAACACTGATGAGGCAATCAGTCTTGCCAAACTCAAAAAAGAAAATCTTGCACTTTGTCTTAAGCTAGTTGATCAGCTAACGAATTGTCCAGCTTATCAGTACATTAACTCTGATTTTTTCACAGATGACTTCTCTTGTATTGATGCTGTCACTACCTACCCTAAAGACCCTGTAGTTAAAGTAACCATCAGTGGCGAAACCGTCGCTAATACCTATGTGGTCGAAATTGATGGTCGTTATCGTTCTAGCGAATTTAAGTCACCAGGAGGCCAGATTACCTTTAGAGCACTTACCACACAAGATCAGCAAAAACGGCCGCCCCGTTTTGTCGATATCGGCTCTATGCTACTTCGTGCTATTAAACCAGGAACAGGATCTGACCCAGAGGTGACCCCTGCTGAGGCAATTACCCCTTTATCTGGTAACTTTACCTTCAAGCTAACTATCAACGATACCCTTTTGATGAAGGAATTTAAACTTATCGCCCCTGATCCTTTAGCTGGTAGCATGGCTGCTAGCCAAGCAGCTTACTATCGGGTCGATCCCTCAGGGATTGCTAAACTAGGCTTGGCGACTAACTATCCTGCTTGCGTTGTCACGATTGCAGATATCCAGCGCATCACTGATGCAGCTGGTAAATAAGGAGATGATGATGCAACGTTTGCTTCTATGCTTTCTAGTCATCGGCCTGAGTACAAGTTGCTCGGTGCAAAGAAAAGCATCTAACGATGCTTCAAGTAGAAATGGAGGAACTGGCGATGGGCAAGGCCAAGATCTTAACAGTTATGCTATCGATTCGCCTTTAGGCCAAAAGTTAGTGAAACTGATTGCTGATATTAAAGCTAGGAGACCAGAGTTAGAGCGGGCCAGAGATCAGCGAGGTAAGCTGCAAACAGCTTTACTTGAGCCAACTAAGCGTGGTTGTTTAGCTAACGTTGTCATTACCTCAATTGAACTTAAAGTTACCTCGGCACAAATTAATCCGACTGATGTTTCTGATGAAACGCAAGCCTACACTATGGATGTGAATAATAAATTTTCTATAGAATTTTCCAATGGCAGTGCTACAAGCCCCAAGACCTTAAATTGCCCTACTCATGATGAGAGTCAAGAAGCTTTGTTTGCTACAGGTCGAAGCCATATCTGTTCTTTTTCTGATAATAAGACTTTTAAGATCGGTGACTTAAATAAAATGAAGATCACTAAAATGGCCACTAGCTTTACCACGGATGATCTCTGCGGTTCTACCCCAAATTGCCCTTACAAGAAGCGAGTTAAGGAGATCAATCGCTACCAGCTTGATGCTATATCAATAAAGATTAATTCTAGCTTAGAAGTCTATCAAAAAGGGTCGCTAAATTTCGTTTTTAGCAGATACCCAACAGTAGATCAGGTTTCTAGGGCAGTCGATTCAACAAAGACCTATGGACTAGAATTTATTGATGACAAATTGCAGATGACGATTCCCTTTGTAAACGCTTTGAACCAAACAACAGATTGCTCCCTCTATCAGTAAGAAGAATCTTATGAAGCAAAAGAGCCTGCTGGGATTGCTCTTTTTATCCTGCGTCTCTTGCCTTGCTAAGCGTCCAATTCAAAGGGACATTTCTTATCCAACCCCTACACCTGGATTAAAAGAAGCAGTTTCAGCAAAGGGCTTTTTTTTAGCGCAAGCAACTCGTCCTAAGATCGATGCTAAAAAGCTGCGAGTCTATCGTGCTAGCGCAGCACCAATGCAGTTTTCAGGTGTTTGGGTGGCCTATCTTAATTTTGCCGCTGATGGTGATGCCGATCTTGTGCAATGGGAAGCCTGCCCATCTTATAGATCTAGCGTTACTCAGTCAGAGGCTAACCTATCTTGTTATAGCGGTCAGACAACAGATAACCAGCTGATTTTTGGTCAATTGTCTACTTTGACCTATGATATTACCCTCAAAGCATGTGTATACCAGAGCCGGGCAGAAGGGGGTAATCTTTGTGGTCAAGAAACACGGCTTAGCTTTACTAAGCCAGCAGATACAAATCGAGTGCGAGCCCAAGAGGTAGCGCAGCTTTTCGCTGTTCATGCTGAGCTTATGGCTTATGGCGCGCTTCTCTATCAGCTGCTTGATAAATTCACTGTTGAGACTCAGCGCTGTCTATCAGAACAAAAAAAAGTGCAAGAAGAATTTGTTGATGAACGCAAAATTCTTCGACAGGAAATTAAAATTCAGTTAGAAAATATTCGATCTATGGGCCCAATTCTCTTAGGTGATGCTTTGGCTGCTGTACCTCGCGGGTCAGCAGATGAATTAGCTAAGATAGTGGATGCTGGACAAAGAAATACAGGAGGAGATTCAACCTATAAGCCAATAGGCATGAATTTAACAGAAGCAGCGTCTAGTCTTGGTAAGCAAGTAAGAGGATTCTATCGTTATCCGGGAGGGATTAAACCTGCTTTAACACCTACAGCCAACTTTCGTCAGGCTCTATTAGGTAGCTCTGGTTTTGCTACTACGTCTAATCTCGCTGGGCTAACTGCAGCAGATACTCAAGCTACTGGCTGTGAAAAACTACCAGCGTCTACGTTTGATAAGCTAAGCTCCGCGCAAAAACTAGACTTGGCTCTGTGCCAGGTGCTTCTTGAGTCGCCGGATATGGATCCCACGCAAGCAACTCAAACAGCCCTGTATCTAGTAGTTCAAGCCTCTCTTGTCCGCAA
>CALBMD010000327.1 GCA_937896265.1 uncultured Pseudomonadota bacterium | reverse complement strand
AGGGTCATCTCGCATCTCAATAGAGGCATAAAAAGCATCCATATCAAAATGAATGATCTTACGCTTTAATAATGAGTGGTGCATTGTCTGGGCCTTCAACCCCGGATCCTCTGGATTTATTCGTAAACCTCAAAAAATTTCGTTTCTCGGTTATAGCTTAAACTACAGCATTTTTATTAGCGAAAACTAAAGCGCTTGCAAAAATTGCCGATAAAAAGCCTAGTTACTAGCAATTTATTGAAATTTAAGGAGAATCGCTTTGAAAAAGCTATCCGTTGCACTTGCTGCTCTCATAGCTGGAATTTTAGCGACGAGTTGCAATACGAAGACAGCGAAGAAAGCGGATACAAAAGCACCTTCTACCTGCAACCTGGGAGCTGAGCTTTTTGACGCCCCCAAATATAAACTAAATCAACTCAGAAATGTCCAAGCTAAGCCAGCTAGTGACCTTCAATATAGTGTTTCAACTTTTAGCGCTGATGTTAAAGACCCTGCTGACGCAGCCTTAACGGAGGCTGATGTTGGTATATTTATGGCCGTCAAAGGAAGAATCACGATTGAGAAAACAAATGGTAAAGGCAAGCAAGTGTTTTTTCCTTACTCTCTAGGTGAGGGACTACCTGTTGTTGGTACAAAAGACACTCAATACGGTGATTACATTGCACCAGGGACACCTGTCATCGTTAAAGCTCAGGTTTGTATTCAAAAATCTCGGGCCGATTTATCAACTTTTACTGCCACTCAATGTAATTATAGACTTGGTTTAAGCCAAGGTATCGAAGATTTTTGGTGCTGCGCAGATCAATCGCCAAGTATGACAACAGCAGATTTCTATCCCGCAGCTTGCCAGGAAGAGGCACGATGCCAAGCCTACAATAGACGTCTTGAGATCCTGAACAAAGTTCTTCCTACTGCTATTATTAATGATTTAAATTCTAAGCCTAACGCTAAAACAAGAGCGGCATTGAGTGAAATCGGCGGTGTACAAGCTGCTTACTATCTGGATCTTGGCATGCTAGATGATTTGGTAGCAACAACAAAAGCAAATAATCTGAAAGGAAGCGGCGCAGCCAGTCTCACTGAAGACACAACCGATAATTGCGCAGATGCAAGCCCAACACCAACGCCAGAAGCTGATGCCACACCAACACCAGCGCCTTCAGCATCGCCAACACCAGCGCCTTCAGCATCGCCAACATCAACACCAACACCAGCACCTAGTTCACAGCCAAAAACACCCTGCGATAAGGTAAATGACGTTGTTCCTGTCAACATGCATAAGGACGTAAATGGTAGATGTGTAGCTGATGATGGTTTTATTGAAAAAACAGCACAAACCCGCTATCCCACAGATGCCGCTTCCTTGGCTATCTCTGTTGGCTTTGGCGTCAGAATTAATCCTGATTGTGCACGCTCGACGGATCCTAATATTAAGCACGAACCTAATTCTTTAACAAACCTTTGCGAATGCAAAGAAGGGTATATTGCTCGCGGGATTGTCCCTGAGTCGGGCAAACCTTGTCAGGCAATCGCTGACATTCCCGAAGGCAAGATTCTTGTTGCAAGAAGTACAGAACCAACTGTAGCAACTGACAGGGCTGCTTTTAACACAGCCATTGTTGAAGCTGATTGCAAAGATAATTTGATTGTCTATAAACCATCTGGAGCAGAACATGGTTTTTGTCTAGATGCCGCAGAAGACTGTGGTGACACTATGCCATTTGGTCGTATGACCAAAGAAGATACTGAACACAATATTAGAGAGTGCGTTGACAAGCCTTTGTGCAAAGATCCAACGCCTTTTATC
>CALBMD010000326.1 GCA_937896265.1 uncultured Pseudomonadota bacterium | reverse complement strand
TAGTTTAAAAGAAACAACTGATCAATATGGTACCTTAAATCCAGGAGTGACTTATTTTCAAAAGCCCTTGAGTGATTCGTTTTTTCAGTATTTAGAAAGCTTATTTATGCTTGTAAATATAAGAATACTTCCTCATGAAGCAGAATGCCTTTTAAAAATACATAGAGACGTGGTAACTGCTCTCCGGGTGCTTATAGCCAAAGCTTCTAACGATATTTAAGCTTGTCAGACCGCTGCTGAAATCCCCTTCATTTGAAGGCAGATTTCAAAACTCTATTGATGTATGCTTCTGACTACAAATGATCTGCAGTGTGATGAAAGATTCAATAAAACTATTAGATCTGAAGAGAAAGGTTGAAGTTTATGGTCGATCTTGGAGGCATGGGAAGCATAGAAATAAGATATATTGCGACAATATTTTTTGTTTTGGCTGTTCTTCATACCTTTGCCGCTAAATTTATACACTCGCTTGCTAAGAAATGTAAGCCAGGATCTTTTGGCGAAAAGCTTTTCCACTTTCTAGGTGAGGTGGAAATTATTTTTGGTATTTGGAGCTTGCTCTTTATTGCTGTTTGGAGCCTATTATTTGGGTGGACATCAGCAATAGCATTTTTGCAATCTGTTGATTATACAGAGGCTGTTTTTGTCTTTGCTATTATGTGCATGTCAGCTACACGTCCAGTGCTTGATTTTTGTCGAGAAAGGATAAACGGATTGGCCAGCATTATCCCTCTACCTTTTTCTATCAGCCTATATGCTGTGACATTAACTATTGGGCCGCTGCTTGGATCTTTAATAACAGAGCCAGCAGCAATGACAGTGACGGCTTTTCTTCTCAAAGAGAATTTTTTTGATAAACCTCTGAGTTTAAAATTTAAGTACGCAACACTTGCTCTGCTATTTGTAAATGTTTCTATTGGTGGCACTCTAACACACTTTGCTGCACCACCTGTTTTGATGGTAGCAGCTCCCTGGGGCTGGACTTCAATATTTATGCTTACCACTTTTGGGCCAAGGGTTATCCCTGCAATTATGATTTCAACGCTCGCCACTGCCTGGTTTTTTCGTCGAGAACTTGTGCGGGTTGTTATCCCAAGATTAGATGTTGCGCATAAAACAGCTGCTTTTGTTCCGTTCTGGGTGATTGGTCTACAGATTGTGTTTATGGCCGCTGCAATTGCTGCAAATCATCATATGCTTTGGGTTTTAGCTCTTTTTCTTGGGTTTCTAGGATGGTGTCTGGTGACAAAAAAATACCAAGACCAGCTAAAGATCAAAGAGAGTTTTCTTGTTGCTGTGTTTTTAGGTGGCCTTATCACTTTGGGTAAACTCCAAGATTGGTGGCTTAAACCCCTTCTCTCACAGCTAGGGCCAATATCGATATTTCTCGGAGCAACTGGACTGACCTCAGTCGTCGATAACGCAGCTATTACTTATTTGGGGACTCTTGTCGAAAGTTTAAGCGATGAAGCTAGGTATCTTCTTGTGGCTGGCGCAGTGACGGGAGGTGGCTTGACAGTGATTGCTAATGCACCTAATCCTGCTGGTTATAGCATTTTGCAAAAATCTTTTGACGAGGATGGTATCAACCCCATGCCGCTTTTTCTTGGAGCTTTGCCTTATACTGTCGTTGTCGCTATTATTTTTCTACTATTTTGATTTGAGCGTTTTGTAGAAGGTTAAGTAGTCCTTTATTGTCGGGATTTAAAAATCAGTCTACTCTTACTCGTTTCTTTGAAGAGTTTAATTCGTCTTCATTTTTATCATCATAACCTTCTTCTTCCCTGCTAATTGCAATGGTTTCATCAAAATCTTCGTTGATTTCATCAATTTCCTGACAAAAATGATTTAAATCTTTCTTGAATTCGTTAGAGTCAAGTACATCGAGAAGTTGTTGTGCGTTCATGCGCATTTTTGGGTCGGACTGGAGCATGTGATCTATAGCAAGGCTTAAGAGAGGGTGTGAGTGGTAGATTCCATCTTGTATTGGCTTTAGTATTGGATCCGCAAAATCTCCATCATCGCGCAAGCTCTGAAGTATGATAGTTTTATTGCGAACAATCGCTAAATCTTCCTCTAAATTCTTAGACTTGATTTCACTAAATAGTGGCGTCTTGTAAAACAAGTCCCAAATAACAAGCCCCAAACTAAAGATATGAAGCTTGCACATATCTTCACTGCAAGCTTCGAATTTTTTGGACATATGCTCCCATACTTCTGGTGGGCGATAGCAAGAGGTAAAAACTGCATCCTGATTAGAAATGAGCTTTTGAAGAAGTTTATTTGAATGTACTTCAGATAAGTCGGAGATTTTACCTTGTGTCTTAAATATTAAAATATTAGCGCTTTTAAAATCAGAGTGAGTCAAATTTAGCCCATCTAGGTAAGCGAGGGCATTTAAGAGGTTGTCAACAAAAGAAAAGAGAGTTTTGCAGTAGAAATTGTCAAGTGTCTTATAACTATTGAAGATATTGAGTTTGCTCTGTCCTCTTAAACAGCAGATCCAACCTTCATCTAGCGATGCAGAGGCTAAAGGCAGGATTACTCCAAGGCAAAATTGGCCTTTTTTTTCGCATTTTATTAAGCAGATGGTATCTGCGTAAATAATATAAGGGTGGTTTAAGCAAGAAAGGCTCTTGATTTCTGCTATGCTTGTTCCTAGATTTTTTACAGAGATCTCTTTTTCTGAAGAAAGCATATTAAAGAGCGTGTGAAGATCGATTTCGTTGCTTGTAAAATTAACTTTTAATTGATCTTGAGTCAGAGAAAAGTTCATTTTAAAAACCTTAACAGCTTTGTTAGGTAGCTCTGAGAATATTGCCA
>CALBMD010000325.1 GCA_937896265.1 uncultured Pseudomonadota bacterium | reverse complement strand
ACACTGCGGTTTCGCTCCTCCTCGCGCCTTGCACCCAACCGAACTTCGAATCCTTGAATTTATTGATAACTTTCAAAAAATTTCACTTCTCGGATCTAGCTTCTTACTGAGAGGAAGTATCTTACAAAGATCCCTCCCAAACCACGCTGGCTAGGAGAAATTTTTTAATAAATTTATCTTCTCGATGGGATTTTTTCAAAAGGGGTTGGTGTATACCAGTCACCATCTAGATCAATCTGCTCAACAACCACCTTAGATACAGGCCTGTCTTGAGCATCTGTCTCTACTTTACCAATTTTTTCTACCACTTCCATTCCTTCAACTACTTCACCAAAAACACTGTGGCGACCATCTAAGTGAGGGGTTGGAGCCAAGGTAATAAAAAATTGACTGCCATTGGTATTTGGCCCAGCATTGGCCATCGATAAAACGCCTTTTTTAGCGTGCTTTAGAGTTCGGTCGAATTCATCAGCAAATCGATAATCAGGGCCACCTCGTCCACTGCCTTCAGGATCACCACCTTGAATCATAAATCCATCGATTACTCGATGAAAGATCGTACCATTGTAAAAACCTTCTTTAGCCAAAGTAGCAAAATTTGAAACAGTATTTGGTACTTTGTCATGGAAAAGCTCAATACTAAACACGCCTACATTTGTCTTAAATTTTGCAATTAATCGCTGATCCTTGTTCACTTCTGCTCCTTGTTTCGGTTCAACTTTTTCGTTTGATAATTGATCGTTGTTACACTTGCAGGAAGACAAGATCAAAGTCGTTGCCATTACAAAGCTACATGTCTTTGTCTTCACTATAGGGTTCCTTTCATCTAAGATGTAGTGAAAACAAAGATTTTAGGAAGGATAGAGCTAAAGGTCAAGGTTAGTTTATGCTATACAGACTTCTCAAATCGCCACTTTCAGATAAGTTAACGCTGCCTAAATGCTCTTGAGCGCCAGCTGCGTTTATAATTTGCACCTTCCCCGAAAGGGTATTTAAATTTTTATTAAAAAGTCTTGGATAGAGCTCTAAAACGATTTGCTTCCCTAAAAGTTCTTTATTATCAATATCTTGAAATTTAGGGTCTTTTAAAGATTTTCTCACTTTAAAACCAAGGCGTGTTGGGTTAAATATTTCAAATCGCATTTCTAATTTTGCAGTCCCTGAATCAAAATCAACTCTCAAAGGCAATGCTTGATCAATCACATTCACAAGTTCAGTTTCAGCGGGAAAAGCCTGCACAAAAAAATCTTTGACCACATCACAAGAGATTGATTCTTGGTTCTTTTGATCATAGCAGCCAACCATTAGATCTTTATACCCATGAGCTTTTGCTGAATCATGATCGAGCCGAAGCATTACCACTAAATTGCCACTAAAAAACAAAGTACGCACATGCAGGTAGGGCATAACAATGCTAGCTAGTTTATTACTAACAACATAAGCTTGGGCTGCTGCTTTTTTCATAAACCACTGTGTCTTATTAGTTTCAAACCCTGTTTCCTGAGCCAAAGATTTGCGTTTTTGCAGCAAAGCTAAAAGATCCGCTTTAAGATCTGCCTGCCGCCGCTCAAGCTTAGCTTTTTCTTCCGGGTCAAGACTTGAAAAAAGATCGTCAGGCAATTTTTGGCCAAAAAGATGCGGGGCTAATTCATTTTTACGCCTCAATTCTAAATCACTTTTCTCAGCTATAATTAGACGATCTGTGTCGTTGATAGGCTTAAAATACTGAAGATTAAAAAGACGATCATTTACAAGATATTTTTCACTCACTTGCCCAGCATCTACTGACTGATATGGCTCAAGAGCGACAGGCTCACGCAAGGCATCTATATCTTCCACACTTAACTTAGTTGAAGCAAGTTTCTCTTGGTCGAGGAAAGAAGAAATTTTTGTCTCGCTCAATATTTTATCAAGCTGCTGCCCATCAATCTTTATTCTTAAAATAGGTTTTCCTGGCAAAGACAGCATACCCATCTTAAGTATAAACCGCCCTTTCTCTTTTAAACCCTTTTGCCAGCTGGTATCAGTTATTTTAAAAATCTCTTTGAAATTTTTTAAATCTGCT
This sequence comes from uncultured Pseudomonadota bacterium, assembly GCA_937896265.1. Taxonomy (GTDB): domain Bacteria; phylum Bdellovibrionota_B; class Oligoflexia; order Oligoflexales; family Bog-1112; genus CALBMD01. The sequence continues at coordinate 1,370 of CALBMD010000325.1, read as the reverse complement.
TGATCAAGCTTTTTTTCGCTAGCACCTTTACCTTTAAAAAATTCTGCTCTTGTTGCCCAAACTCCACTTGCACCATAGTAACAAGCCAAATAACTCTCACCCTTTGGCTCTTTACTTAAATCGCAAGATTTCTCAGTAAAAATTCCTACACGCTGATAATAATTTTCACAGATACCCAAAGGTGACGGCCTAGCTACCATTGGGCGGTGATAGCTTGCGCGTGGATTAAAATCACTTAAGAGCAATACCGCAGTTTCCCAAACAAGTGCCTCACAATAATTTTCAAAATCATGTATTTTATCGCTAGCTAACCTCTCCTCAAACCAAGTGCTAGTATCCTTTGCTAAACCTTTGTCGCTTTGTTCGGCATAAAATGTGTTAATCAAAAAAGAATCTCGCGATTTTAATTTTTTTTCGACACTTGCAAGATCGGCTCTTGATGCACAAACTCTATGAAAATCTTTATCGTCTGCTAATTTATAACTCTTAAAACTGGAATCTATGATCTTTACTTCCTTAGACTGATTCAAAACATTTGCCATCATCTTAGCGTCAGTATCTTGCGCCCAGACGATTAAAGAACCTTCATAAGATCTATCTAAGCTCTCTTCATCAAGATTAAGATCTTTAGCAAAAGGCTCATAAGACGGCATCTCAACTTGAGACCAGTCATTTTGCACAGAGGGCATATCCTCGCTACAGGAGGAAATTACCAAATAAACAGCAGCTGACCAAAAAATTTGTAATTTCATGTTTCCTCCAACTCTATGCTAGAAAAACAAAGAAAGATCGGCTGTTATGAAATCGTTCTTCAGCGAACTGATACTAGCTATATGGCGCTTATATTCGACGGAAGCAATAAATGGTGCTGGAATTAACCCAGATTTATAAGCATTGATCCCACTATAACCAACCTTGGCTTCCCAATAAGTTGCTCTCTGATCAGTGTCTGCTTGCAATTTGCTTTTTGATTCTTGATTATTCTCTATGAGATAATGATCAGTATACTTTTTAGAGAAAACAAAACCAAGCCCAGACATCAAACCAAAATTCATCTCATGCTGCATGGATATATTATATAAAAGCTCATCACCAAGCTTAAATCCAGTTCTTCCAGAATCTATCTCAATGCTCTCGTCTTCTGTCACATAACGAAGATTACGTGAACCAGGAAGGTAATAAGTATATTTAAAACTTTGATTGAGTACCATAGCATCATTTTTAATATCAGCTATTGCTTGCGTAAAAAAACCATACGTTCCTTTACCAAAAGGAATATCATTTAATAAATTAGGATCCTTAACTCGTCCAGTTGGCAAGGTAGTTCCTGTTAAAGTAGCAACTTGTAACATAGGGCTGGTAAATACAAG
>CALBMD010000324.1 GCA_937896265.1 uncultured Pseudomonadota bacterium | reverse complement strand
AGATCCAACGCCTTTTATCGATACCCGAAGTAGCCAATGCGTCTCAGAAGCACAGTGCAAAGAAGCCAAAATGAATGTGGATAGCATCAATGCGTTGTGTAAACCAGTAGCAAAAGATAGTGGCGCTGGCAGCCGACAAGGCGCTTTAATAGCTGGATCTTTCGGAATAGCCTTTGCCGGTGCTGTATTAGCTTATTGGGCAGGAGATTTGGCAAAAAAGGTCTGGGGTAGGCGAAAATTTGATAAACTTATAATGAATTATGAACAGGTGAGAGATCTTTCTGAGATCCTAGCAGCTAAAAAGCGTTTGGAAAAAGTGGAGGATGAGATAGCGCACAAGCAAGGCTTACATCAAGATACTACTAGTCTTGAAGAAGAAAAAAAAGCCGCTGAGGACAAGATAAAAGATCGCAAGCTAGACGATACTGCTAACAAAAAGAAAATGGAAAATGACTTAGCAAAAGCAGCTGAGATCTATAATGAAATCTCTGGAGATACAAAGAAATTCGGCACTAACTTTGTAAGAGACTTCGACGCTGCTGAGATAATAACAGGAAAAAAAGCAAATGGCACTTGGGGATTTGAGAACAAACAAGTTACTGAAGTTTTAAATGGAATTGAACTAAAAGAGAAAGATGGCAAGAAATCTTTCTCCTATCCACAGTATGATAAGAATGGAACCAAAGGGGCTACTAAAATATTGTCACGACCAGGCGGAGACATCTTCAAAAGCGGAACATACGGAGCTGCTGCTTGGTGGGCAGCCATTGCTGGCGCAGTTGTTGGCAGTATTGCTGTCGGCTTTGTGAGTGGCACAGAAAACGTTCACGCCCTCACAGAAGGCCCACACAACTATGGGATAGATGCTGTTAAATATGTCAAGGAAATGAATACCCTCAAAGAGCAGCTCAACTCGGGCAACTTCTCAAAAAATCGCTAGGATATAACACATATTCCTGCCCTCTACCCAGTAGCTCGCCCAGAGCTGTCTTATCTAAATTTAGATGAGACAGCTCTGGTAGCTCCCCAACCCATCTCAATTTACCACAACAGTTTATTGATCATAAAAGAGCGGTGTGTTAAGACACGCAAGTCAAATGAAAAATTTTTAGGAGATAAAATAGTCAATGGAACAAAAGAAGCATTCAATATGCAAACGTATCATAGCCTTTTTCTTATGCCTGACGATACTTTCATCACAGCTATCATTTGCTGATGACTCTTTGCTTAATCCTGAGATTGAGCAACACGCTCTTATAGTTCAAGAACCTAACCCCATTGAATTTGCTGTGATGCTGCCAATTCTTGCGATGCAAATAATGCTTCTTTTCAAGATCGATCAGTATAGCCTCCTGCAAAAAGATGCCTTGAAGGGCTATGATCAGCTTAATTCTAGCTCTTTATTTGGTGGTGACTATTGTGATGAATTTCGCGATGGCATGTACGGCCTTGCTAATTTGCATTATATCGTTGCCTTTCGATTACTAAGTCATATCAGTGCATTTAAAACTATCAAGCAACTCTACAATCTTTTTATTCCCACAAGCATTGATAGAAAATTCAATATTTTAAAAGCTTGTATTGCCTTAAGCGAAATCCTTGCCTCTATTGGGCCACATTATGCTGCTAATCTAGCCGCTAGCAGCGACAATTTACCCCTCTTTTATAAAGATTTTGCACAAGCTCATCTGACATCTTTAAATGCAGTTGGCGATGAAATGAGATGGTTATATCAAGGTCAATGGTTTTATATAGTTCCTATGTTTACTTTTGCATGCTGTGTGTTTACAGTACTTCAAGTGGAACATTATGTTGACTCTTGAGGAGGTTGCAATGAAAAGAAAGAATGTAAATGGTGTTGCTATGAGACTATTTGTAACTCTCCTTTGCTCTTTGTTTCTACTTGACATGCAAATGACTGCTGCTGAGAAGGCTAGTGAAAAAAATGAGAAGACAACCCCTATTGCTATTTTAGGGTACGAGGTTGGGGCGGTTTTTTTAAATTTCACTAAAGAAACTGTTGATGGCGTAAAGCCTGATAATGTGTATGGACAGGCGCCGTTTTTTCAAGGCCTCAAGCTTCAGCTTCCCTTTCATACACAGGAAGAAAATAATAAATATCTATACATCAAAATTCTCCGCAGTGCTTCTGAGGAGACCGAAGGTGATAAAACCTACTCCACTACACCAACCGTTTCCATTTTTGGCGCCCATATCCGAAACCCTTTTCCCCACTCTAACTGGTCGCTGCTGCTTACTGCGGGCCTTGCCTTTATTGACACCGGTGTGGTCAAGGTTAAAGATAAGACAACCGATACTACCTCCTATACAAAGGGTCCAGAATTTACTAGGCTTAGTTTTGAAGTAGGAAGCAGTTATTTTTTAAACAAGTCTTGGGATATCGATATGCTATTTAATTGGATGACTGCTCTGGGTGATGACAACACCTACCTACAAGATTCCTTCGGTTTTCTAGTAGGGGTTAACTATCACTTTGAGACACGTGGGCTAAATTGACACGTTTTTGGCGCTTTTGCGCCAAAGACTAACTACCTTTTTGCTGCTTAATGACATAAGCCTCAAGTTTAGCTTGGGCATTAGCGCCTTCTTCCCCCAAGATTTTAGTTTCAAGCTCTTTTACTTTACTGCTCAATTCTTGGTTATTAGACTGAGCTGCTAGGGCAGCTTGTAAAAGATTAGCAATCATCTCTGTTGCTGGGCATTCCTTAAAAGCAAACAGACCATCTGCATCGATAGAATCACCATCGACAAAAAACTGATAGACGTTAAGACACATGGTGACATGCAAGCATAGATAAAGCACATACTGAAATTCAGAGCTAGCGCTATAGTAAATATCAGTATCTGCCGTGCGCTGCTCTTCGGGCATTGAAGCTAAAAGATCCCTAGCCTGTCCCATATAGCCAAGATACTCATGGTATAAGTCTAAGCGTAAAGCATCGATAGCTGGTAAGAAGGCATTAAAGGCATTGAGACCATCCTGTGCTCCTGAAGATTTTGCTGTAGCTGCGTTAGCTAAGTCAAAACCAGCTAGACCAGCATAGGCTGTAGCTAATCTTGGGTAACGAAAATAAGCAGTAGGCTCAGCATCAATAAGGGGTTTTAAGATATCAATGACTGTTTGATAGTCTGCGCTGTTAAGAGCAGCTACTGCCTTTTCATCATCTGTTTGTTCCACACAACGAGATTTAGCAGCCTTATTGCAATCAATAAGCGAATTTTGACCGCAGCTTACCAAAAGCACCAAGAGATAGGATCGCAACTGTTTCATAGCGTTAACCCTGTCGACAAAGAAGCCATATAGATTTTCCTTCGGTCAACATCAGGATGATCGCCATACTCTCTTGTATAAACAGAAGCAGCGAGCCTAAAAAGGATTAGATCCACCTCAGCTCCATAGGTTGGGCTGCCATGATAGACACCAGCGGCTAACCCTAAATAGGAGCGCAAAAGATACTTAGAACCTAAATAGAAGCGTTTGAAATCCGGCTGTTTGTTGACATTGAGCACATCGCGATAGTCAACAGCCAAATGAATTGCATCTGCGGAAGTATGAAAAACAACAGACATCCCAGTATGATACATTTGTTTTGCTGGCGGGGTAGTGCCACTAAATCGCATGCTACCAATATTCTGCAAGACATTAGCAAAAGAGAAATCAACATACTTGCCTTGTAGAAATATAAGACTACCAAAATCAAAGCCTTTACCTGTATCAAGGCGGGAAAGACCCCCTTCAGAAGCTTTTTTTTGCAAAGACTCTATGGCCGCTTGATCAGTAAGTTCAATAGTTTCTCGCAGTTCATTGACTTTTAGGTACTTAGCGCTAAGACCTAAAGATAGCCACTTGCTGGTAAAACCAGCGATTGAAGCATAAACTCCCCCATAGGCTTCGTTTTGCACTACGATGTTGGGAGTACCTGCCCCTCGTATTGGGTCACCACGGCGCCAGGCCTTGATATCAGGCGTGGTTGAAGCAAAAACAGCTAAGCCAAAGTTCGAGGTGATTAGAGAAACTGATTGAGTAACACCAAGATGAATCGGTTTATTGAAGAGACCATCTACAAATTCAGAAGAAGATTGATCTTCAGCTTGCCCTCGATTTTGCATTAAGGCTAGGGAATCAGCACCTGGGGCCAGAGTTGTTTTGATGCCAAGCCATCGGAAAAATTTGCCGCCCAGTGGCAGCTGGGCAGGATTAGAAACCAAGACAGCTTCCTGTGTCGCTCTAGTTAAACTTGCGCCACCAGCTGCAATATCGAAAGGATCTTCATAATAGGGTTCAATAGTCCGCGCCATGAGAGGGATTGAGAGAAGACAGAAAAGAAGAATGAGGCCTATGCGCATGTTAATTTTTCGGAATAATTGTCAAAAACTATAGCATATGAGCTTCTTGGGAGTCTGCGTGCGAAGCTTATTTCCTCCCAATCCCCATCTTGCGGCAACAAACTCATATTATGATACTATGGAACTAAAGGATGGCATTGATATGGGTTTTCGATTCATACAAGAAGGCAGCCGCGAATATAAAGCGAAGATGGATTCGCTTAAAGAGCAGCAATTTCTTGAAGAAACCAAAAGATGGCGCAACATCACTGCAACTGATGAGTCAGATGAACAGCATTTTATTGGACGCTTTCAAGAGCTCTGGGCAAAGATGTCCGAAAAGCCTGAACTCAAGCCTCAGGGTATTGACGTGCAAATCCTCAACAAAGCTGCTAATATTGCTAAAATTCAAGGTAACCTTGAGATTGCCAAAGTTTCTGCCCTCTTAGATAGAGAGCCTAAAGAAAGAACTCCTTCCAAAAAGAAAAAGTAAATCTCGTGAAAATTGATGACAAAGTTAAAGTGAAGATAAAATCACTGACCTATGGCGGCCAAGCCTTAGCCATTGTAGATGGCAAGGTCCTCTTCGTTGATGAAGGATTCCCTGATGAAGAGCTAGAAGTTCAGATAACTCGTGCCAAAGGCAATTTTGCCCAAGGCGTATGCACACAAGTTTTAGTAGCTAATCGTGGAAAATCACCTTGCGCCTATTCTAACGAATGTGGTGGCTGCAGCTGGCTTGAACTCCATTACGCAAACCAGCTTCGCTGGAAAGAAAGCTTTATCCACGACGCCTTATCCCGCATTGGTGGGTTTAAAGAGCTGCCCTCTTTAACAATGCAGGCGGCCAAAGAACAATTTTTTTATCGCAACCGCATCCAGCTGCGTGGACAGATCCTTACTACTGGCAAAGTACAGGTCGGTTATTTTAAGAAAGGCACCAGAGAGCAAGTAGCTGTAAATACCTGCCAAATTGCCGACCCAGCCCTTAATAAGATCATAGAGTATTTGGCCTCTATGGAACTTGCTAAGATAAAACCACAGAAATTTCGCCTCGAGCTACAGGTTTTACCAGCAGCTCAAGAGCAAGATAACCCTTGTATCTTAGCTGTCCTTTATCCTATAGAGAAATGGAGCCCAGAGAACCGAGAGGCCAAGGCTTTAGGCCCACTCATCGCCAAGCTACGCCAGCATCCTTCGATGCTATGGGCAGGATTTGCCTATGAAGTCAAAGAACAGATCTTTAGTTTTGAGCGCTGGCAGGGCATCGAATATCTGACAATCCCAGGAATATTCCAACAGGTTAATGTTGCTGGCAATCATATCTTGCGCCAGTGGATCAAAGATAGAGTAGAGAAGCTAGCTCCAACGCGAGTGCTCGATCTTTTTTGCGGCAGCGGTAATTTATCTCTGGGGCTCGCGACAGCAGGTAGGAGCGTGTTAGGAGTAGAAGCAAGTGGGGCTGCTATTTACTGCGCTCGAAAAACAGTCGAAAAAAATAAGCTTGTAGGCATGAATTATCGCTGCTTGGATGTAGCAAAATTTTTAACAGCTAGCTTAGCGCGAAAAGAAACATATGATTTAATCATTTTGGACCCACCACGAGCAGGGCTCAAAGACCTCGTAGAGAAGATCATGGAACTTGATGCCAAAGCCATACTGATTGCCGCTTGCGATCCTATGACTTTAGCGAGAGATCTGAAGATTCTGGCTACAAAATATCGCATCGAAGAAGTGACAGGGTTTGATTTTTTCCCCAACACCTATCACATCGAGACTGGCGTTATGCTCACAAACCGGTCTTGACCTCCCTCTGGTCAGATCTCTTATCTCCAATCTAAGCTTTTATAATAGATGAAATAGGCTCAAGAGCTATGACAACAGAGCGCTTGAGGAAGCTGCCGCAAGTAAATTTTCTTTTAAAATCAAAGATTCCAATATTTTTGATGAAAACCTCTTAACAAGGCAGACTTTTTGACCATTTTTGATCTTCATTTGATCTCAGTTTTATATCTGAGACAAAGAGTACTTCTTAGCCCACTCAGCTAAAGAGCTCTTGCGCACCCGACTAGCTTGCCCAGCTTGACCGAAGGCTATCATTCTAGCAGCAACAACCTTCTTCATCGCTTCTCTTGCTGGTTTTAAATAAAACCGAGGATCAAACTCTTCTGGATGCTCTGCAAAAGCCTTACGGATAGCAGCGGTGATAGCCATTCTATTATCCGTATCAACATTAATCTTACGCACACCATGAGCTATACCTTTTTGGATCTCTTCCACAGGCACGCCAAAAGTCTGTTTCATCTTGCCGCCAAACTCATTGATAAGATCCTGCAATTCTTGCGGCACAGAAGAAGAACCATGCATCACTAAATGCGTGTTTGGTAAACGACGGTGAATCTCTTTAATACGATCAATTGCCAAAATATCGCCATCAGGACGACGGCTAAACTTATAGGCACCATGGCTAGTACCAATAGCGACAGCCAAGGCATCGACACCTGTACGACGCACAAACTCCTCGGCTTCTGCAGGGTCTGTTAGCAGCTGCTCTCGCGATAACTTGCCTTCAAAGCCATGGCCGTCCTCCTTATCTCCCTTGCCAGTCTCTAAAGAACCCAAACAACCTAACTCACCCTCTACGGATACGCCAAAAGAATGAGCAACTGTTGTCACATGCTTAGTTACCTGACAGTTGTATTCAAAGCTTGCGGGTGTTTTAGCATCTTCTTTAAGCGAGCCGTCCATCATCACCGATGTAAAACCCTGACTAATGGCTGAAAAGCAAGTTGCTGGACCATTGCCATGATCTTGATGCATCACTACCGGAATTTCAGGGTAGAGCTCTACTGCAGCTAACATCAAGTGCCTAAGAAAGTTATCTTGGGAGTAAGATCTGGCACCCCGCGATGCCTGAATGATTACCGGACTCTCAGTCTCACGAGCAGCTTCCATAATAGATTGAATCTGCTCCATGTTGTTGACATTAAAAGCACCAACACCATAATTATTCTCAGCTGCATGATCAAGCAGCGCACGCAAAGGAACAAGTGCCATGTTGTAGCCCTCTTGGAAAGGTTTCGATAGAGGTTATCTTAGGGCTTTTGGTAGAAGAATTCTAGAAAAATGGAAGACTACACCCAACGCTTAAAAGTATCTACAAAGCTCACATCCCTACTGCCGATAAGACCGCTTAGCATTTTGAAGCATCATTAGCTGCTGTTGGCTTAGTGATAGTACCGCTATTGCCACCATCGATATCAATCGTCCATACTTCGTCTACGCCTGCAGTACAGCTAGGGTTAATATTTACTCGTTCGGTAGTTGCTCGACTTACGATAGGAGCAGCTGTCGTATCTACTGTGTAACCGTAAAGTAGATTAGCGCAGTTTGGCATTGTGAGACCTAAGTTTTGTGCATCAGCATTGGTTGCACAGGCCCCCCCTCTGCCATAAGTAGCAACCGCCAGGTAGGCGTTGTTATCACCAAAATAAGCTTGCTCTAAGGTGTAGATAAAGCCCAAGGTAGTCTGAGCTTCCGATTGTTTAGCTCTAGCACGAAATTTTCCATATTGTGGAACTGCAAGAGCAGCCAAGATAGCAATGATAGCTACAACAACCATAAGTTCTACCAAGCTAAACCCGTTTGAGTTTGCACGAAGCATTTTATCAGACATGCCTACCCCTCCCTGCCATATTTTGCATTCTTGCTTATAGTTTAGCACACTTCCCAGAAACTGCTCTATAACCCAATGGCATAGTCTCCTCGCGCTCTTGCTGCAAAGTCAGCCTGATATCCCAAAGCTTTTTGCATATCCTCGGCAGAAATTACCTCACACAAAGCTAAATCGGCAAAGGTTCTAGCTACTCGAAGAGTACGGATTAAAGAACGATGACTAAGATTCTTTGGCATCACCTTTTCGACAAGAGCATCGAAAGTGGCGCTATTAAGACCAGATGCCTGCTGTAGATCCTGCGCTTTGAGATCAGCATTGGCCCTTACATGCAAGCATTCATTTCGCTTTTTGCTAAAATCAAGACCAGCCAATACTTTGTTTTGCATCCGTTTAGTTCTAGATTCTTGCGTCTGTTTGTGAAAAATCATTGCTCGGTTCTTATTATTCTCTTCCATATTGATGTGCAAATCAATACGATCCAAAATTGGCCCAGACATCTTGCGGCGATAGTTAATAATTTTAAGGGTTGGACAAGTGCAATCCTTGATACGGCTACCGAACCAGCCACAAGGACAAAGATTACAGGCAGCGACTAAAATCGGCCGTGCTATCCAAGCCACTTTCTTTTTTGCTCGCGAGACACGCACTACGCCTGTTTCCAAGGGTTCGCGCAGAGACTCAATGAGGTCTCGTCTGAATTCAGGAAATTCATCAAGAAAAAGTACGCCACCATGAGCTAACGATATCTCTCCTGGTGTCTCAGGGATACCTAGAACAGCTGCCACAGAGGCCTGATGATGTGGTGAACGATAAGCAGCAAGCCCTGCAATAAGATTTGAATCAACAGGAGAAGCATAGCAGGAATGAATTTTGAGCGCCTCAAGATGAGTCCTGGCATCGAGAACTGGAAAGATGCTGATGAGTCGGCTTGAAAACATCGATTTACCTGTTCCAGGGCTTCCATACATCATAAGTGAATGACGCCCAATAGCTACAGTAAGAGCTAATTCCTCGAGCTCAGGGGTAAGTAACATATCGTCAAAACAATCAGCTATTGGCAAAGAAGCCTCTTTAAGCGCAGGCTTTGTCGGTCTTGGCAAGATCCCTGATTCAAGCCAGTCGGTAATCTGCACAAGCTCACGAAACGCTAAAACTTTTAGTGGCCGCCCACGAATGATTTCCAGATTTTGCAAGGCATTGAGCTCAGGCAGGTTATCTTCAGAAATAATCACACCTTCCATCTCTCCCTCTAATGCAGCAACCCCAAAAGAAACTACATTTTTCACACCACGAAGCCTGCCATCAAGACCAAGTTCAGCACAAAGTATCCAACGACTAAGATCAATTGCCGGCTCTTTTGTTTGCAAGAGTATAAAGAGCGCTAGCGCCATTGCTAAATCAAAGTGGCTAGTGTTCACTTTTTCATAGGTAGGAGAAAGACTGAGCGTAATTTTTTTCTGAGGAAGAGGATGCCCAAGCCCTTCAAGAGCAGCCTTAGCGCGCTCAACACCAGCACGGCAGCTTTCGCCGATATTACCGATGAGCTGCACCCCACTAAAACCACGCATGAAGCATGCCTCGACACGGGTGAGATAGACTTCCATCGCCTCGCTGGTAGCTGAGTGGAGGATAACTGACATAACATTCCTTAGAGAGAGTTTCTGATAGAAGGATGAGAACATGCTAGAAGTATGTCTTGAAGCGACATGCTTTCCGTGAAAAGACCAAAATTCCCCAAACTCTCCTTGCTCACTATGCACCTAGGCCCTCCTTTCTTGCCACTGCCCCTCAATTTTGCTATAAGCGGAAAACAGCCACGAACGATAAGGTAAAACACTCATGCCGGTGAACCCCAATTGGATCCTCGAACCGCTTAGCGCCATTATTAGCAACACCCTTAAATCCCAAGGTTTAGATATTGCACCTAGAAACATTACGCCACTACTTGAAAGTCCAGCTGATGTAAAACTTGGTGATGTAGCTCTTCCCTGCTTTAGCTTTGCCAAAGCACTCAAACAAAGCCCGATAAAGATTGCTACATCGTTGGCAGAGACGCTCAAGTCGCAGTTACCAGATATGGTCTTAGAAGCAAAAGCCGTTCAGGGTTTTCTAAACATTTTCCTAAAACCAGAATATTTAGCTACAGAGTTAGTGCCAGCGCTTCTTAATGCCAGCTATTTTACTCTTTGCTCTAAGTCCTTTGACGACCCCAAACGACGGGTTATGATTGAGTTCTCCAATCCCAATACGCATAAAGAATTTCATGTTGGTCATTTACGCAATGTTTGCTTAGGTGACAGTATTAGTCGCATGTTTCGTTATCTGGGCTATGATGTAGTACCGGTAAACTATATCGGCGATGAAGGCACTCATGTGGCAAAATGCCTCTGGCAAACAGGCTTTGAGCAAGCTCCTGGGCCTGAAGATCGCGCTACTCTCTGGTATGGCAAACGCTATGTTGAGGCTAATGCTCGATTAAAAGAAGCAAGTACTGAGCTAAAACCAAAGCTCGAAAAAGAAGTTTCTCAAGTTTTGCATGAGATTGAGAAAAAAGCAGGCCCCTATTACCAATTATGGTTAAAAAGCAAAAAAGAATGTCTTGAAGACTTCAAGAATATCTATGCTTGGTTAGGAGCTCATTTTGAACACGATTTTTTTGAATCAGAAGTTTCCGAAGGCTGCCAAAAAATCGTTGATGATTGGCTAGCAAAAGGGCTTTTCTATGAATCAGATGGCGCTATTGGCGTTAGCTTAGAGACTGAAGGCCTGGGCTTTTTTATGGCACGCAAATCTGATGGCACCTCTTTGTACATCACCAAAGATCTAGAGCTAGCAAAAAGAAAATTTGAACATTTTGGTATCGATCGCTCAATTTATGTTGTTGGTAATGAGCAGAACTTTCATTTCAAACAACTTTTTTGTGTGCTTAATAAGATGGGTTTTAAGAATGCAGAGAACTGCATCCATCTAAGCTATGCTCACGTCAACCTTGTCTCTGGAAAAATTTCCTCGCGTCAAGGCAATGCTTATGCATTTTATTCTCTCAAAGAACTTCTTGAAAGCGAGCTTGATCCTTATCTAGCTAAATATGAAGCAGCCTGGACTACCAGTGAAATGCAAGAAGCTCGCCGCAAACTAGCTATCGCAGCTATTAAATACGGCATGCTGGCGGCAGACCCGAATAAAGAGATTACCTTTGATCCAGCAGTATGGACTAGCTTTGAAGGCAATACAGGGCCATATCTTCTTTACGCTTATAGCCGCAGCCAGTCTATTTTAGAAAAAGGAGGCATAAGTAAAAATGCTGACCTTAACCTTTTAACTAGCGAAGAAGAAAAACAGCTTTTGCTTAAGCTTCTTGGATTTAACAGCATTATTACTAAGGCTTGCCTTAATTATCGACCTTCAACATTAGCTAATTATCTATATGAGTTAGCTAAATGCTTTAATCGATTTTATGCTGGTGTGGCTGTACTTAAAGCAGAAACAGAAGCCTTGCGTCAAGCAAGATTAGCTTTGGTAGAGAGCTTTGGTGTAGCGTTAAAGCAAGGCCTTGAGTTATTAGGTATTGAGGCGCTAGATAAGATGTAGAGGCTATTTGGATCTCAAAATACATAGCTTTTACTTAAAGGAGCAAAGACTCCTCACCCTCTAAACTACTCTCTCCCTGGGAATTTATATCTCAGATGGATAAATTTGATAGAAAGCAACTGATGACCAGCAAGCTAGTTAACACCATCCTTTGCCTCTTAGGCATTAGCGTTATTTTCTACCTAATCCGTCGCGAGATGTTTATTGCTAAACTACAAGTAGGAACTGATACTCTCTACTACGATAGTAAAGAAGAACTGAATTTTTTTGCTGTTGGAGATACCGGTACCGGCGAAATCCAACAGTTTGCCGTAGCGCTAGCCATGGAGCGAGCCTGCACACAGCTGCCTGAGCTAGATGGTATTTGGCATTTAGGTGATATCTTCTATCCCGCTGGCGTCCAGGATATCTACGATCTTCAATGGCAGGAAAAGGTTGAAAAACCATTTGGCAGCCCATGTTTAAAAAAGGTACCCATCTTTCCAGTACTAGGTAATCATGACTACAAAGGCAATGCTGAGGCTATCATTGAATACTCAAAAACCCACCACCGCTGGCGAATGCCCAAAAGGTTTTACCGTATGCAATTTGGTAACATGCTAAATGTTGTAGCCTTTGACTCCAATTTTCCTGATTTCTGCTTCAGCTCTAAACAATGCGCTCTCGACTTTCTTATCGATTCGCTCGACAAACCCTCGACCAAGTACAGTGTAGTACTAGCCCACAGCCCTCTGAAAAGCTCTAGCACAAAGCGACATAGCCACCGAGGGGGGATTTTTGGGTTTCTCATGGCTCCTCTCATATGCAACCGTGCTGATGCTTGGATAGCAGGCCATGCACATTTTCTCGAGTTAGCTGAAATGCAAGGGTGCCGCAGCGATTCTTTAATTTCTGGTGGCGGTGGCGGCGATCTCTATGATGTGACCCCAGGGAAAGAACCTGGCAGTTTTAAAGCCAGCGCTCATGGCTTCCTACATGTACAAGTTACAGTCTCAGCAATCAAATATCGCTTTATTGATAGTGACAACCAAATTTTATTTGAAAAAATTCGCAGGAGTTAAGGCTATTTCTTCCAAACCCTCATCCTGCTATTGCTAAAATTTAGATGCGTATGCCCTGGCTTTCCCGACCCCTCATCCTTGCTGGAAATCAGAATTAAATGCTATAATAACTCCATGAACAAACGTGGAGCTTGCCAGTTTGAGTGAAATAAGAGAATTATCCATTTTAGTTGTTGATGATGAACCCGACCTCGCCGAGCTGCTTGCTTTTGAGTTTGAACTTCTAGGTGCCAACGTCAAAAATGCTGCTAATGGCCGAGAAGCCTTTGAATGGATTAAAAAAAACCCCGTAGATGTAGTAATTTCTGATATCCGCATGCCAGGGGGCGATGGTGTTGAGCTGCTAGATAATCTAAAACAAATGAATCAGCACAAACCAGTACTTATTTTCATGACCGGTTTTGCTGACCTTGCTTTAGAAGATGCCTATGATAAAGGGGCGGCTGCGATGTTTGGCAAACCCTTTAATCGCAATGAACTGCTCAAGACTGTTAGTATGTCTGTACTACCACTTACTAAGCGCTGGCACAGTGAGTGGACTAAGACAAACCACGAGTTTGTCTTACAAGAGAAATTCAAAAATTGGGCTGTTGCTGAAGAGCGTCTTTCTTGTGGTCAAGGTGGTTTCTTTTTTGGTATTTCTGACAAGCTACCTGCGACTAACGATCTTATTAAATTTAGTATTCAAATTGAAGAAGGGCCCATTCATAAAATAGAAGGCGAAGGAGTCGTCCGCTGGGTACGGCGCCAAGAAAAAGTCGGCTTACGAAAAGGGGTTGGCGTCGAGATCCGAAGCGTCCTCGGCGATGATCGCAACCAATTCATTAATATGATGCAGCAAATCAACACCAAGGCTTTTATTCCACGATGACTGATGATAATAATGCACCAAACCAAGCCGCAATAGGCAGTGAAAAAGAATTTCTTCACGATCTTTGTAATTCACTAGCCATTTCCTATGGCAATATCAAGCTGCTGTCAGTCAAGATGCAATCTGACCCCTCAATGGATCACATAAAGATCCAAGAAAAACTGGAAAAAGCTCTCAAAAGTTTTGATCGAGCAAATTCCTTATTAGACCAACGGCGAAATTTTATACGCGCGTCAAGCTAGTCACAAGCAAGGGCCGCTTTCTCCAGAAACCTCCTCTCAAACTTCCTGTTTGTTGAATTTCAAATTTTGATGAGCAGCCTAGTTGCATAGATGAGATTCGAATTTAGGTGCGCTAGCCCCACTAACTGCGGTATCTTTCAAAGTACTTTTTTTAAAACTACCCCTTAAACAAGTTGCCTTAGGATAAGAGGAAAAAATGGCTGAAATAGCTGAGAGTAAAGGTAAAGTTGCACTTGTGACCGGATCTGCTAAAGGCATTGGCGCCGCTTGCGCTAAGGGACTAGCTGAAGCTGGCTATCAGGTAGCTCTTCACTACCGCGGACAAAAAGAATTAGCAGAAGCACTACAGAAGGAGCTTGGCGACAGTGCCAAGATTTTCTATGCAGATTTGGGAAGTGAAGAAGCTTGCCAAAATCTTGTCAAAGAAGTGAAAGAACATTATGGCCGCATTGATGTCTTGGTTAACAACGCAGGCTCATCCATCGATCAGGTCCTACCCTTTGCTAAAGCAGATAGCTTTGAGTCCATGATTGCTTCTAACCTCAAGTCAACATTTCTCATGTCAAAGTTTACTTCAAAGCAAATGATTCGTCAGAAAAGCGGCAGCATTATCAATATGAGTTCTGTTGTTGGCCATTCAGGTAACTTTGGTCAGTCGATCTATGCAGCTACCAAAAGCGCTATCACCGGCTTCACTAAATCTATTGCTTTTGATCTTGCCCCCTATGGCATTCGGTGCAACTGTGTTGCTCCTGGCTTTATCAAAACCGATATGACCGATGCTTTAACCCCAGAAGTGCGTGATGCTATTCTTGCTAAAGTGCCTCTTAAACGCTTAGGAGAAGGTAGCGAGGTAGCTAAAGCCGTTATCTTTTTGGCAGGAGAGAATGCTAGCTATGTCACAGGTTCTACGTTGCATGTCAACGGCGGCATGGACATGCGCTGAGCCGGCTGGCCCGGTCCCCACGAATCCCACCGGTCACGAGCCCGACCGGCCCGGCGAC
>CALBMD010000323.1 GCA_937896265.1 uncultured Pseudomonadota bacterium | reverse complement strand
TACCAAGTAGGAGTAGTCTGCGCCTTAGAGGCTGCTTTTGAAAATTATTCTTTCCAAAACATCGATATCCTAACCGGTATCTCAAGCGGCTCTATCATCAGTGCGGCTTTAGCTGCCAAAATAACTACCAAGGATCTTCTTGATCTGACAAGAGGGACCTCTGCCCATGTCCCAAGACTTAGAATCAGTGAAATCTATGATTTAGCTGTCAAAGATATTCTTAATCGCCTCCTAAAGCAGTCTTTACGCCGTAAGCTTCTTGATCCAATTCGCTGGCCTGAAGCTGTCAATGAGCTAATTCCAACAGGCCTTTTCAAAGGGGAAGGCATCCGCCGCATTGTCGTAGATATACTGAGCATGATGCAGCTAAATGACAGTTTTCAGTCCCTGCCGATCGACCTCTATATTGGAGTTACCAATCAAGATACCTTTGAGCTAAAGGTGTTTGGACCAGATGATATATGCAAGACAAAGGTCTCTGATGTTGTTCGCGCCTCAAGCGCACTGCCACCGATCTTTACTCCTGTCCGCATTGGTTCTGAACTCTACAGCGACGGCCAAATCACTAAATCTTGCCTTGTCGAACTGCCTATTAAAAAATCTTGTAAGCTAGTTTTTGTTATTGATCCTATGGTGCCGTTGACTTTTCGCGAATCAGGTTCGATTGAAAAACGCGGCGGTCTTTTTAATATGACACAGACAGTTAAGGCTGTTATTCAAAGCCGATTTCGCAGCACGATTTCAAACGCTCAAGAAAACTTTCCCGAATGCGATATCCTTGTCTTTCAACCCGAACATGAATCCGCACATGCGATGGCAGGTATCCCTATGGGTTTTTCTTTAAACAGCAAGATTATCGGCTTAGCTTATCAGGACACTCTGAAGAAAATCCGCAGTAGATATAGTTTTTATCAAGCTGTGCTAGCTAAACATAATATTGAATTAGCTGCCGAAAGAAAGCTCAAGAGCTTGCAGCACTCCGAGTTATAGCGTGACTTCAAAAAATTTCACTTCTAGGATTAAGAGAGCCTGCCTAAAAAGACTCTCTCAAACCCCTTTTTGCTCATCTTTAATCTGAAAGTTCTCCTTACTCTTCTTCAACCACTTATTTATCATGTCATTGCGTTGCCTGTCTTGACGTAGCCAGTTAGGAGCTAACGCTACGAGTTCTGATTCAGTAAGCATCGACTTGGCAAAGTCACTCACTGCCACTTTCTTACTCACAACCTCATGTTTCCATGCAGCTGCAAGCCCTCTATGATTATCAACCAAAACGGTACCAAAAAAATCAGCGAAAACATTCTTTGTCAGCGATAGCTTTTTCAAGTCAACATTAAATTTGTTATCAGCCATAGTAAAAGGTTCAAACACCTTTAAACCAGAGTTCCGGATTTCCTCATAGGCTTTGGTGTTAACCCCCATACGACCTAATGTTGCAAAGACCGGCCCCCCTTGGACACCTTTCGGTAAAATAAACAGCTTCTGTGCCTCTTTACTCAAAAGAAAATTAACAAATCGCTCAGCTGCCTGACGATTAGGAGCACCTTTGAGAATAGCTACTGGATCGGAATTATAAGCCGTTTCGTTCGCTGGCAAGACAAAACCAAGATTATCGCTACCAATAGATTCAATCTGAGGGTAGGCATAAAAATCGACTGCTGTGGCTATGGCAACATCCCCTGACACGACAGCTTTAATTGGGTCAGAACTTGAATGGCTAAACTTTTTGGTATTAGCTGCCATGGCCGTCAATAACTCCCAGCCCTTATCCCAGCCAAAGGCCTCAATAATCATCATGTACATGACAAGCGCCGAGCCTGAGTGTCTAGGATCAGCCATTGAGATCTGTTCAAAATATTGAGGGTCGGCAAGATCAGCCCATTTTGCCGGCTGAGGAATCTTCGACAAGAGTTTTTTGTTAAAGAAGATGCCAAAAGAAGACAATGCTGTGCCATACCACAGCCCTTTTGGCTCTTTCACTGGCAAACCAGCGATCTTATCTGGA
The DNA here is from genome assembly GCA_937896265.1 of uncultured Pseudomonadota bacterium. GTDB lineage: Bacteria > Bdellovibrionota_B > Oligoflexia > Oligoflexales > Bog-1112 > CALBMD01. The sequence goes on along the minus strand of CALBMD010000323.1, from coordinate 1,967 downwards.
ATTTCTTTATTTAGACTCTCTGGCAGCAAGTAGCTCTCCAGTAACCCTTGACCCAAAAGGTCTTCAAAAGCCATCTCACCGCCGCCCCAGAAGATATCGATACCTGATGTCTTATTGCCACCAGCAAACTTGCTTTGCACGTAACGCACATCACTTTCTGTACCGCCTTGATCAATCCAGTCGACCTTAACTTTTGTGCCGTATTGTTTAACGTAAGCGTCTTCAAAGGCAGCAACAAATTCTTTCTGAATCGATTTGCGATGAGGAGAGATAATAGTTAAGATGTCTGCGAACAGACTATAAGACACCACTGTGAAGCTAGCTAAGATAAGCAAACGCATGTGAGCCTTCTTTTGTTAGGTATTTAGTGAATGTTCTAGATAAAACTGCCTTTTTGTTCTATAAAAGTCAAACAAATAAGACGACCCTATGCGGAATCTCAAGGCAAGCTTATCTTAGAAATGACTGTTTTTTTGCAAGTTAGGCAAGAGATTTGGGGGAGTCTAGACAGTTGATTTCCTAAAATAGGTTTTCTCGGGACAGACAAGCTTGCGCAAGTTTCCCCCAAACCCTCTTCCTTGCTGAAATTTTAATTTATATGAGATAACCTCCTGATGAGGTCTTTGCGCACCACACAAGGTTTGATACAATAACGCTAGAAGATACCGTATATTCTTGATAGACCTTAAGCAACTTGGATGGCCTCATTTGAACAGGAGAGACCTACTCCAAAAAGTGTTCAGCCACAGCGCCGCGCTCGTCGGGCTGGGTGTTTGCTCAGCTTGCGCTAGGAGCAGGCTTTTTGCTATTGCTCCTGCCACAGACTTGGAGGCACCAACAAATATCGAGAATGATGCTGGGTCTATACCCACTGAGGATCTCGTTGATTTTGGCCCCAATGTTCCTTTAAGACAGCAGTTACCTACCGAGTCTAATGAAGAAGCTTTTATCCGTGATCTTAATAAAGAAGATTTAGATATCATCGATTCTGAGACTAGTCGGGTATTGCGCCATACCCCCTATACAAAAAAACTTAGCCGAGAAGAACAGTACAAAATCCTTTATCCTGACCGGGAGCATCTTGGCGATATCTTCCTAGAGAGAGAAAAGCAAGAAATACTCAAATCAGTACGACACAAGATCGATGAAGTGCAAAAATTTACCGGGCACGGTCACTTTAATCTTGTTGGTCTAGATGAGCTATATGCCTTAGGAAAAAAGACACCTGGCAATAATGACTTCACCCCTACAGAAAAGAAATTTTTTGAGGAATTCTTTCACGCTGAAGCAGCTAAATACGGCTTTTATGGCAAAAAAGTCATTACTAAAATGACCGATACGATCCACAAGCAAGATGTTTTCAAAGTTCCATATAGTGGCCACTATCTGTTTAAAGATGTTTCGCTGCCAATCTTTGAGAGAATTCGCAATGATATCGGGCAACAGATTGTTCTGACGTCTGGTGTCCGTGGCATTGCAAAACAAATTCATTTGTTTTTAGCCAAAATCGAGAAGGTTAATTTTAATATCTCTCAAGCCTCTCGTTCCTTGGCCCCTCCTGGCTACTCTTATCATGCCGTAGGCGATTTTGACATCGGCCAACGCGGCCTAGGTGAGCTTAATTTCACGAAGTCTTTTTCGGGTACATCAGTTTATAAGCGCCTGAAAGAACTTGGTTATATCGAGATTCGCTATTCAACCGACAACCCCTTTGGCGTGCGTTTTGAACCATGGCATATCGAAGGCGGCAAACGCCGCGTTTGAGTTGCCAACCCCCGCTGCCTATGGCATAAATCCTTAGACTCTGCATAAAACTTGTTAGGTATCCAATGAATAGATCAAGCCATGAGAACGAACCCAGTGTCGTAGCTAGAGATAAGTTTATCGAAATCAAAGGAGCTGCTGAACACAACCTCAAGCATATTGATGTGAAAATCCCCAAAGACTCCCTTGTCGTCATCACCGGC
>CALBMD010000322.1 GCA_937896265.1 uncultured Pseudomonadota bacterium | reverse complement strand
AGAAAAAGCAACCCTGCTGTGATTCCAAATGGATCAGAGATTACAGAACGAATACCATGATGATAAACCTCCGAAGCAGTGCCAATCATTGCACCAGCTCCAAACCAAGTGGCTAAAATAGTACAAACAGATGAAAAAGTACCAAGCCTTCTCCCAGCAGCAACATATTCCTCAAAATTTGAAGCCACATAACGATAGCGATTGCCAATACGATAGCAGAGGAAAAAAAATCCTAATCCAATAGTTAAATAAATCGAAATATTATGAGATAGATCCTGATTCATAGCGTATGCAACCCTTTCTGCGAGATCTTGGTAACACTTGAAGAAGAATTTGCATGACCCTCACTAATTTTAGAGAGACCTGCAAGCAAGATGATGGGTATTTGACAGTGACTATAGAAAACTTCAATATCTTCAGTGTTGTCTAAATCAGCTATAACAGCAGCGCTATAGCTATCATCGACAATCGGCCGATATTCGTGTGCAAAGCTAAATGAAAAGAAAGTTATAACTTTTCTAGATAACAGAGGATTGCTAAACTCTTCTGCCGATATAACATCTATTTCCCCATTGCCCAATTTGAGATAAGAAGCCAGCGCTCTGCTTTGAGCAAAGGTGTAGCCGACAAAGCGGTATAGCTCGCGATTAGTAAGAGTTTCTAGGTTGATATACCACGCAGGTTCACATACACGATTGAGCTGGATATGGGTAATGGTTCCTCGGCCTTTTTTTGATGTAATGTAAAAACTGCCACCTGCTTCAGCTAACTTCTCTTTAGCCAACTTAAGCCCTAGCCCCTGCCCTTGAACCTTATCTGAATTGCTAGCGACTCCTGAATTAATACGACGCACCTTCTCAGGGGTGAGCCCACAGCCATTATCTAATATTGCAATATCAACTTTCTCATTTTGTCGCATACGAATACGAATTTCGATCTTACTAGCATCAGCTTCCTTAGCGTTATTAACTAGATTTGAAATGATTCTTTGCAGCTCTAAGGAGTGAATACTTAAAAATATATTAAGAATTTTATCTGAGCGTATACTCATCTCGGAAAAATTCAGTTTAATTTCCTCAAGAATACGCTCCATAGTAGTGGGCAAAAAGCAGTAGGAAAACTGACGCCTAATTTCGCCACAAACATCCTTGAGGATATGATCAATTCGCTCGCTAAGGTTTTGCAGAACTTCGGGATTTGGTTGATATTTAAGCGCTAAAGAAATCATCTGCAGCGGCGTTCGAATATCATGTACCATTTGAGAAATAAGACGGCTTGGAACATCCAAACTCTGTTGCTTAGCTGCAATTTGCAGCTGCGTAAATCGTTTTAAACCAATACTTATTTGATGGCAAATCTGCTTAAATTCCGATCCATTTTGAGCAGATAACTCCCCGGTACCAAAATGCAGGTGCTGCAACAGCATTTCTAGTGGTCGCAAGCCGCGGCGCAGATATAAAGCAAACAGAAGTTTAGCAATCGTCGTCCAAACAACCGTTTGAATGAGAAAAAAAAACAGCAAGAAATACGGCGATTGGACCGTAGATTCTCTGAAGCAAATAAAAGCAAAGACAACTGCAAGCGCTAAGCCCATGAGATAAAAGAAAAACGCAACTCTTTTGATTGCTTGTTCTTCTGTTTTTTTCAGATGCGCTATCGGCATTTTGAACCAATGTATTTTTATTTTTTTTGCTATTTGCTGGCTAAGCTTAGGCGATAGTCAATGAAAAGACAAGAGAACAGAGACATTTCGGACTTTATTTAAATTTAGTCCTCAAAAAACAAGAGTTACTGCGTTTAATCGAATTTTTGCCCAGTGCGCCTACAATCGAAGGCTGCAAGCAACCTCTCCCCTGCTCACAAAAAGCTCTGCTAAAAAACTTTGCAGGGTTTTTAGACAAATCTCTTCCTGTGTTTAATCCTAAATAAAATATTAACTACAAATCAAAAGCCAAACTCGCCAAAAATATGAGTCTCTCCGCCTCAGAGCTGGCGAGAAAAATTCGCAGTATGGAAAACATAGGTAAGAAACGTCATCTCATGGTCTTAAGGCGGAAAAGGCAGCTTTGGCTGTGAGAGGCAGGGTTTTAATTCCAAAGTTCAATAAGCTGTTGTCTCACGCAGGAACTGATTTTAATGATCTCTGCTTAATTATGGGAAGTAAAGAAGCCAAAAAACAATTACTGGATCACGAGCATGCTCATACTTAGCAACAGCACTTACGAAGCATTTTTTCCGATCATTTTAGCCTCAATTTTTTCGTTCAACCAAGTTTTAATCACAGCTTGTCTTGGAATACCAAGGTGGGCCGCTTCTTTATCGAGAAGCTCAAGCATCCACCTGGGAAAATCAACTAAGACTCGGATGACTGTTGTATCTTGGTCAAAATGTTGGAGAACACCCTCTTTACCATCATCAAATTTCTTATCAAGATCTTTAGCTGAAATTTTATTCTTTGATATTTTGCTCATATTTTATCCTCTCTTCCTTTCTGGATCGCCGCACCGAAATGATTCTAATCAAATAGTGACGTTCTGTAAAAATAGCGGTCCAGCATTTGTCATCAAGCTTACCGATCAAAAGATATCTTATTTCGTCAGTGAATTTAGACTTTCTTTCAAACGGTTTGTTTCCTACTAAAGCACTTCCATCTTCCGTTGACTTTAACTCGCCATTATTCAGCTTATTCTTCCATAGCCTTATGGTCTTTTTATCTATTGAAAAGTTTTTATTGATAAAATAACTAGATTTTC
>CALBMD010000321.1 GCA_937896265.1 uncultured Pseudomonadota bacterium | reverse complement strand
CGCTAGATAGACAGCCTTCTCCACCTGAAGTATTGACGAAAGAAATGCAGCAAAAACTTGATCAGCAGATCGCTGAAAAATGGCATGACATTAAAGATAGTGTTGATTGTTTGAGTCAAAAGTTGAGCCGAGACGAACAATCAAAACTGATGCAATTAACTGAAGATGAATTTAATAAAAGAAGGAGGCAATTCAACCAGAATGTAGATAAAAAATCATACAGAATTAAGCTAAATCCACATACGAAACGGATAGTACTGCCTAGAAAAATTGAAAGTACAGAGTCACGATTAGAACAGGGGCATCTACATATTTTGGTAGTCAAGGAATTAAGGCAGTATTGGCAAGATTCATTTGAATATTGGAATGAACCAAAGTACTTATGGGGAAATTTATGCTTAAGTTTTATATATATTTCAGGCTGTGCAGATGAACAGCATTTGATTGCTATTCAGAAGCAATTGCAGGAGGCCATTGAGCTTGGTACAGATCTGAATTGTTTTCGGTTATACCATTCGGACTACAAAAAAATCACTAATCCATTGTTACTACATTATCGTGTTGAAAACTCTCAATATGGCAACGATGTAGAACAGGGAAAGTTGTACAAATGGAAACATGTTTTTTTTAACCCATATGCGCAGTTCATTTTACAATATTTAAAAAAGTTGAAAGCCACTCAGAAAGAATTTCGTCTGCAACATTCAGTTGAAGATTGTATTTTAGAAAGCTTGAGTAAGATAGGCAGGAAAAAAAGTCTTGGGGATCTGCAATATCAAATTAAACGCCGTGGATTTCGTGCATTTAATGATGTGCAAATGGTACTCGAATTTAATCCAAACCTTAGCCTAGATATATTTTTGAGTAATGTGCTTCAGCAAGAGATTAATACTGTCGCTTTAAGGCCATCCGAATTTAGATTGCTGTGGAATAATGATTACAATCAAGTCACAGAACCAGATAATCGCCCTATTCATTTTGAACAAGAGCAGTTACTTCCTGAAGTTCCGACTGTTCAAAGCAAATTACAAACGATTCCGTATGAGTTGATGTTGTTTGGTCAAAAGAAACGTAAAGGTCAAAAAGTTGAGCGTTTAGATAAAAAGAGGAATAAAGAAGAACGCACGCTACGTTTTTGGCAAGAAACCAGAAGGGTGTTAGAGGAGAAGATAGTTGATGCTAATACGGAGGAAAAGTCTTTAATTGATGCTCAACTACGCTTAATTCACTGGTTAATGCATTTAAAAAAACGAGGGCTTCAATTATCAACTATTGAAAGCTACTTAGGATCGTTTGGCAAAGAATTTATATTTGAGATTTGGCTCAATAAATTAGATTTAAAGCAACAATCCATAGATGACTATGAGGATTTATATCGGCAGCTATTGAAATACAGCAGTGAACGTGATGAAAAAGCAGTTCAACGAGATTCGGTGAAAGGAAAAACCTCTCGTAAGATGCACCAAAGCGCAGAATACCGTTTTGGTCGCCTAAAAGATTTTCATCAATTCTGTATAGAGAATTATGATGCTCCAGGGGTATTGGTGTTACAGAATTCAAGTTTTAAGCATTTACAAATTTGCAATGCACGGCTAGTGAGTCCTTTGCTATTTGGCAAATTATTGGAAAAACTAGAAAATTTAAGTCAAGAGCCAACGGCATCAGAGTGGGTCGATCATCTGAGTTGTTTAAAGCTGATGTATTTACTAAGTTATAGAACTGGACTTCGATTAAATGAAGTTCGTTGTCTTAAAATACAAGATATTATTTGCCCAGAGCTACTTTATAAAGAAAAAGAAAATACAGTTTTTAATAATATCACGCTTCATATCCAAGACAATTCATATCGCCGTCTGAAAACGCGAAGTGCGAATCGTCAAATACCATTGAAAATTGCATTGTCAGAACATGAGTTTTTAGTAGTACAACGTTACATACAACATCGTTATGAGCAATATTTGGTTAATCAGCAGGATGATCTACTTTTTAGTGTGAATCATCGTGTATTAACTGATCAATGTATCAGCAAAATTACAGTAGATTTGTTTAGTCAAATATTAGGTATGCATCATGGCTTTAGTTTTCATACATTACGCCACAGTGCTGCTAACTATCTAGCAATAACTTTGCTCGGTTCAAAAGAAATGATCAAGACCTACACAGATTGTCCTTGGGTAAAAGCAAAAAAGATGAGGGATTTATTGTTTGGTATGAAAGCACGTGCTCAAGAAGAGATTATTCAACATAAATGGCAGGTGCTCGCCTCTTGGATGGGGCATAGCAGTATTGAGCAAACGGCTTCAAATTACCTTCATGTTTTGGATTTATTAGCAGTCGATCGAATTGATAATTCGCCGTGTATCATTTCAAAAAAAGTATTAGAACAGTGTTTTAGTCCAGTGAAGTCAAGTACAGACTACATAAACCTAAATCGTTATACTCAGCAGCAGAAATGGTTTAATTCTTATCAGCAAACACAGCCAGTTACGATGGCTGGCCGACAAGAAAAGAAGTTTAGTATAGAGAAGAGTACTCTGACACCTTTTCAACGTTTGATAAGTTTTAGAGAAGGTCGTTTAAGCGAAGATACCCAAGCTCAAGAATGGATGCAACGATGTCAATGGATGAGCAATAAATGGATGGATCGCCAAAAATTTAATTTAAAAACGAATTATGTTTATAGTAAGAATTTAGAAGAGAGTTGGTTTGATGAACTTTACGAAAAGGCTAAAAAACTGACTCGTCAAGATGAAATAATTCCTCTCCTTGATTTTCATTATAAAGATGATAGGCAGCAAGATGCACTGAAAGAAAAGAACATGTTTAAGGCGCTTAAAATATTATTATTACTTGGAAAACTGCGTAAGAATTTTCTACATTTTCAATGCCGAATGAAAGGTGATGAGCAACAAATTGTTAATTTTATTACTGGTATAGAGCCAATGTTAGGAGATCATCTGTATTTAGAAAAACAAAACTACCCAGTTAATTTGGGTGCTCCTGAGCGAACCGTTAAATTTAGTTTTCAAAGAGTTGTCGGTTCTAACAAAAAAAATGTTACTCCGCTGGTTATATTTAATTTAATGTTAAAAATGATGCAAGAAGATGAACTCTGGATCAAATAGCCTAAGCATGTTAAAGGGGAATTGTTTAGAAATTTCCCTGTTTATAAGGGCTTTGTTGCACAAACCTAGCCTATAAGGTTTATTCAGTCCTATAATTTCAAAATGAATAAACCTACTCCTAAAACTTATCGTACAACCAACTGGTCTTCCTATAATCGCGCTCTCATTAATCGGGGCAACATTTCCATTTGGTTTGATCGAAACACTCAGTGGTATGCACAACCACAAAACAAGCAAGGTCGAAATCAAACTTACTCCGGTAATCCTCCCATAAATAACCGAAGTTAAAAGTAGAGGTTAAGCAGCCATTAGAGGTGGCTTTCCTTTGTTAGCTTGATGTGGTCTTTCATGGTTGTAATGCCACAACCAGTTTGTTGCATAATCTTGTACTTCATCCAAAGTATCAAATAAATGCTTGCTCAGCCAACTATAACGTATGGTCCGATTATAGCGTTCAATATACGCATTCTGCTGTGGCTTACCCGGTTGAATATATTCAATACGAATACCGTGCTCAGTAGCCCAGCGCACAAATTCGTGACTGATAAATTCGGGACCATTATCGCATCGGATCACTAACGGTTTTTCTCTCCACTCCAGCAATTGATTCAACGTACGAATAACCCTGATTGTGGGCAATGAGAACCCTGCTTCAATGGCTAGGCCTTCGCGGCGGTAATCATCAATCACATTCAATAATCGAAACTTGCGACCATCGGAAAGCTGATCATGCATAAAATCTAATGACCAAACCTGATTTTCTCGGATTGGTTCTTTCAATGGTTCAGGCGCATGCCGTTTTAGTCTTCTTCTCGGTTTAATACGCAGATTCAGTGCCAACTCACAGTAAATGCGGTAAACCCGCTTGTGATTCCAGCAGCAACTCTCAACATGCCGTAAATACGAGAAGCACAAACCAAAGCCCCAATCGGAATTTTCCTCAGTGAGTTCAATGAGCTGTTCAGCAATGAGTGCATTGTCATCGCTGAGTTTGGCTTGATAGCGGTAGCAGGTTTCACTAATGCCAAATGCTTTACAAGCCAAACGAATACTAATGGCATGCTGGGCAACTGCCTGTTGTGCCATCTTACGCCGGCAAGATGGCTTTACCCTTGCGCAGCAGTGCTGCTCATTGCCATCGCTTCCTGGATGATTTCGGCCTTTAATCGCTCTTCCGCATACATCTTTTTAAGTCTGGT
>CALBMD010000320.1 GCA_937896265.1 uncultured Pseudomonadota bacterium | reverse complement strand
CTCATATTCCAGAGGGAAAAAATACCAAAATATTACAACTGCAGCTTCAAGGTTGGATTCAAGCGCTTATCAAGCAGCTTGGGTAATATCCTTATTATAAGGCACTGCCCTCATCTATGAACACAAAAGCCCCGTCAAGCAGATAAGCCACCTAGGAAAAAACTGCCCCTCCTCCCTTGAGTCCCCTCTCCCGAAAAACTAAGCATGATAGACTCAATTGTAGAAATTTCCATCTTCATATTAGGCTGCTTGCTATTAATCTATTCATTAACTAAATCTTTTCTTTTTTTACGTCAAATCACAGACCATATACAAAAGAAAAAATGGGCTATCAAATTGATGCTCCTCTTTATTTTTTTTATTTCTTTTAGCTCCATACTTCAACTCCGCTACACGCACAATGATGGACATCTTCACATTCTTTTTGATATAACGCTATTATTCAGCGCAACATATATTTTATTTTCTGAAGACTTTTTCACAAAAATTCTTGTAGAAAACCAAAACCAATCCTTAGCGATTACTCTTGAAAAGCGTCAGAAAGAGCATTATCTGCGCAATATTCTTGATCATTTACCCATGCTCATTTCTTATGTCGATTTAAATCAATGCTACACATTCCAAAATTCCGCACATGAGCAATGGACAGGAAAGAAGCCTCATCTCTTGATTGGAAAAAGTGTAAGACGCGTTATAGGTGAGAAAAATTTTCAGCTTATTGTTGATTCGCTTATTCAAGCGCTCAATGGTCGTACTCTATCGACTGAGGTTGATCTTATTGATCCTTCTGGCAATATACGTTACATGATCCTTGATTTTATCCCTGACTTTAATGATCTAGGCCATACCAAAGGTTGCTTTTTTGTTATGACAGATCTGACAGAAAAACGACGCTTAGTTGAAAACTTATCTATTGCTACAAGCCAGGTTGAAGATAAACGTAAACTTGAATTTGTTTTAGATCAGACAGGTGAAGGCATCATTCACTTTAATCAACGCGGTGAAATCGCGAAGATTAATAAAGCAATGGAATCTATATTTGAATTTTCAGCTAAAGAACTTATTGGCCATCATATTTCTAAAATCATCCCCCTAGAGAGAAGTAACGACAACCAACCACTTGATATCGAAAGCTTATTTCTTGCACATAGAGGTAAGCGTCGGGAGATGGTAGGCATCACTAAAAACGGCAAAAAGATCCATATTGATATTGCTGTTTGCAAGATTCATAGTGATACAAAATCGAATTTTATGGGTCTAATTTTAGACATCTCTCGACGCAAAGAAACAGAAAATGAACTTAAGAAAGCCAGAGAACTAGCAGAACAAGCAACAAAAATAAAATCTGATGTTTTAGCCAATGTCAGTCATGAAATTCGCACACCTCTAGGAGGTATTTTAGGTATTGCTGAACTTCTTCAAGATCAGCTTCATGGCAAAGATGGCTCTAAAGAAATTGAGACTATTCTTGATTGTGGTAATACCCTCATGGGAATGCTTAACGACGTTCTAGATTTTTCCAAACTTGAATCTCATAAAGTCGAAGCAGAGCACCTACCGACAAACCTATATGATCTTGTGAATCAATGCACCTATCTTATGGATGCTAAGGCGACCGTCGTCAATACTCGTATTTTCACTGACATCGGTCCAGAAGTGCCTAATTGGGTTGCCACAGATACTACAAAATTACGACAAATTATTCTTAATCTTTTAGGTAACGCTATTAAGTTCACCAAAAATGGCACCATAACCGTAAGCGTGCGAGCAACGTCACCCAATATAGATAATGTTCTATCTATTGCATTTTCTATCACTGACACAGGTATAGGAATCTCAAGCCAACAAATTTCGAAACTTTTCCAAGAATTCTCTCAAGCAGAAGCTTCAACATCAAGACAGTATGGTGGTACTGGGTTAGGCCTAGCAATCTGCAAAGGTTTGGTGAACCTACTTGGTGGCCAAATTGGGGTTCATTCAAAAGAAAAAGTGGGATCAACCTTCTATTTCAATATCCTATGCAAAAAGATTGAGCCACCAAAAGAAATATCAAATAAAAAGAAGACATTTGCTCCCTTGAGTTTTGAAAGGGCTTTAATCGCTGATGATAATTCTGTAAATCGAAAGGAGATCGG
>CALBMD010000319.1 GCA_937896265.1 uncultured Pseudomonadota bacterium | reverse complement strand
CTACACGACGCTCTTCCGATCTAAGCAGCTCTGAGGTATATTCATTTCTCGCATGTTTGGGCCTATAGCTCAGTTGGTCAGAGCAGGGTGCTCATAACTCCAAGGTCCCTGGTTCAAGTCCAGGTGGGCCCACCATGCCAGTCTTTTCAAAGGTTCTAGGAACCGATAACTTTCTCCAATATCTTTCTTTACCTTACTTATACTCCTTCAGCTTGTTCAGATAAATTGGTAGCTTTATCAAAGCTATTACTTTTGGCTCACTTCCTTAATGAACCACCAAGGAAGAAAAGCTTGCTTGAAATGCACAGGAGGTTTTTGTGTCGGATCGATTTAGCAAGATCAAAGATGTTGGCATCGATAAATTAAATCTCTTAAGTAAGCACTATCTTTTCGATCATTTGAGTATGAAGTTTTCAGCTATCGGCGAAGGTTGGGTTGAGATGATCATGCCTGTGACAGAGAAGGTGCTGCAGCCGATGAAAATTCTTCATGGCGGGGTTAATTTTCTTGTCTGCGAGACAATCGCTAGTATTTTATCCTATGCCATGCTGGAAAATGACGATGAATTTATAGTTGGGACGGAGCTCTCAGGTTCCCATATACGCTCTTGCCGCACTGGTGATGTGGTTACTGCTCAGGCAATTTTGATTCAAGCTGGTAATCAGCTGCATCGCTGGCGTTTTGAGCTGCGCCAGCAAGAGGGTAAACCTACCTTTGCTGGGCAAATGACGACCATGGTGCAGCGTCGGTCTCAGAAATAGCAACCTAGGCTGACAAAAAATCCTGATGAAGTGACTCGTAGATTTAGTTCTATATCTTGTCCTCCTAGTTGCAAATGGCTAGTAGCTAAATCATAGAGCATTTTGTTACCTTTGCTCTGCCGTACCGTAGCGTAAGATGCTCCGAGCTCAGCAATCTCGCGCATCCATCGGTTGAATGAAGATGGAGAACCCTTAGTGATCTTCAGGCCCATGGCTAAAGAATCATAAGCCACATAACAGGCTCTGAGATCTCTAAGGCATGTCTTCCACAAGATAGTTTGCCCCAGACAACCAGTGGTCGAGAGGCTGGCTAGGCATAAGATGGCTAGCCGTGGCATGCTACCACCCGCAGTCTTTTTTTGCTTTTTGTACAGAAGATGCGGTTGCTAGGCAGGGAGGGATGCACTGAGAAACAGCGACTTCGGCGGCGCTTTCCCATAAACCAAAGCCAGTGGCAGTTGCAGCAGCTGTGGCGCAGCTTGCACATGCAGTGCCAAATGTGCCGCTAAGCATTAGATTGGCAACGCATTTGACCTCCTTACTGGTATGTTTATGATGCAGTTGAGGAATAGGAAGATGTATTGGTGGCTTGGACGGAAGTTCGATTTTTGGCATTTTGATTTTAAACGCTTTGGCACTGCTTGTTTGAGCTAGGGTTGAAAAAGCAAGAAGAGCTGCAAAGCCAAGTTTCAATCGCATGAGGACCTCCTTTGGTTCGGTTATCTTTTGGTTCTAAACCGAGTATCCTCATGTCACGAAGCGACATCTCTAAGTGCATGCTGGTTTGCTAATAAACTAAACATTCGTACAGTAATATTTCTAGAGTGCGCAGCCGTATAGTTTTCTTTTCTATATAAGCCTTTGATTTATAAGATGTAAATCCGAGATCTCTTTCGGGATTTGAATATAGATTTTCGTTTTTTGGTGTTTGAGTATGGTTCAATCCTAAACATTCTAGGAGGCCATATGAGGTACTTGTTGGTGGTTTCTGCGGCAGCGTTAGTATTAGCCTGTTGTGGAGGTAGGGAAAAGAAAACATCGGGAAAAGCTGGAGCAGTAATTGATCCACAGCCACCATTTTTAGTCGACGCGAATATCAACCCCGCAGACGACTTCTACAGGTACGTAAATGGCCCATGGATGGCAGCCAATAAACTACCTAGTGACAAATCAGTATATGGTCAGTTTCATGTGTTGAGGGATAAGGTTATTGTTCAAAAAAGAACGTTAATCGAAGAAATCTTAAAAAAATCAGATCGGGACGATCTAGAAGCAAAGGCTGCGACTCTCTATAACGGGTATATGGATGAAGCTAAGATTGAAAGTTTGGGTCTAACGCCGATTGCACCTTACTTAAGCGAAATTGCTTCAGTCACTTCACCGGAAGCATTTCTGGATCTCCAGGCGAAAGCGCAACGCGCCAATTTGGGCGGTAGGGTTTTTAGAATGTCTATTGAAGAAGATCCCGATGATCCAACGGTCTTCTGCCTACGTTTAGTTCAAGGTTCTTTAGGTTTACCCAACAGAGACTATTACCTTGAGCAGTCTGAAAAGTTTTCGAAATTTCGCGATGAATACACCAAGCATATCGACCTCATGTTTGAGCTTGCTGGAATGAATGAACGCCCATCTCCTCTCATTATGGCGATGGAAACAGCGTTAGCTAAAATTCAATGGGCCGAGAAAGATAGGCGAGATACTCAGCTCACCAATAACCGAATGAAGCGTACTGCTAATCTTTTGTGGCAAAATTTTCTTGCAGCAGTAGGGTTACCTAAAGAAGTTAATAACATAATGATTAGTGAAAAATCCTTTTTTGAAAAACTGGAGTCGGTGTTAACTGCTTACTCATGGCAAGATTGGCAAGTCTTCCTAAAATGGCATCTTATTAAAGATGCTGCGCATTTGTTGCCCAAAAAGCTCAGAGAGCAAAACTTTTGCTTCTACTCAACTGTCCTTGCTGGCATCAAAGTTGAGCCCCCTCGTTCTGAAAAGGCAATTAATTTCGTAGAAGAGCTTGTCGGTGAGGGTTTGGGTAAAGCCTATGTCGCGCGTTTCTTTACTGAGGAAGCTAAAAATAAGGTTCAGGATTTGGTTAAGAACTTGCTGAAAGCCTATAAAGTAAGTATCCAAAGTCGTGCTTGGTTATCAGAAGAGACCAAAGCAAAAGCTCTCGAAAAACTTGGCAAGATTAGTGTCAAGATTGGCTATCCTGAGAAATTTAAGAGCTATGAAGGGCTTAAGTTGGCAGGAGAAAGCGTTTTATTACACTCTATGGCAGCTTTTGAGTTTGCGCATTCGGAAGAGATTGTAAAAGTCGGTAAAAAAGTTGATAAAGAGCGTTGGCTTATGACCCCGCAGACTGTAAACGCCTACTATAACCCAGCAGGTAACGAGATTGTTTTTCCTGCCGCTATCTTGCAAGCGCCATTTTTTGATGTGAACAACGAGGATGCTATCAACTACGGTGGCATTGGCATGGTGATTGGTCACGAGATCGGTCATGCTTTTGATGACCAAGGGTCTCAGTATGATGGCGATGGGCGGTTGAACAACTGGTGGACTGATGCCGACTTGCAAAAATTCAAGGAGCTTACTCGGGGTCTGGTCGAGCAGTATAGCAAGTTTGAACCAGTTAAAGGCTACCGCGTCGACGGCAATCTGACCCTAGGAGAAAATATTGGCGATCTTGGTGGTGTGAGTATCGCATATAAAGCTTATCAATTGTCGCAAAAGGCTGAGCAAGATGCGAAGGCTACTCGTAGGGGCGCCCAGAAGTTTTTCTTGGGAGTTGCGAGAGTTTGGGCAACAGTCGCATCAGAGCAGTATTTGATTCGTCAGGTGAAGACAGACCCTCATTCACCGCCAGAATACAGAGTAAATGGCGTCTTGCGCAATGTGGATGCTTTTTACGAAGCCTTCAATGTCCAGCCTGGAAAAGGGATGTACCTGCCCCCAGAGGAGAGAGTGGTGATTTGGTAAAATGATTTGCAAAGGCTTGCTTCATTAATATCTGCGAAAATTTTTCTAGTCAGATATTCGGTTATGCACACCTTGGCCAGAGTCATGCAAATGAAACTTCGTTAACTCGCGGGTAATGCCAACAGATCACCTGACGCCAGTCGGGCCGGTGCGGCCACGACTGGCTGGTGATGACCCTTTAGACTTTAAATTAACGCCACTACTGCAACGATGACACAACGATGACTTGGGACAGAGTCATCATCAACCGCCGTAACAACCGCTACTGTAACGATGACACAATGATTATTGGGAGGGTCATCACCAGCCAGTCGTGGCCGCACCGGCCCGACTGGCGTCAGGTGATCTGTTGGCATTACCCGCGAGCTTTTCTTACTTAAGAACCAGTGATTTGCTTTTTTAGACTTGCAAAGCCAGAAGCGTTCTCAAGCGTGCTGATATCTCCTTTGCTCTCGCCAGTTGTTAACAGTTCACGAAGAAGCCGACGCATAATCTTACCTGAACGAGTCTTTGGTAAACTGTCGACAAAATAGATAGTTTCAGGGCGGGCAAGGGCGCCGATTTTTCTGCTAACGTGCTTTTTGAGTGTTTCTTGCAAAGCATCCAAATCTTCAGTGTTACTTTTAGGATGCCGGGCAATAAAAGCAACAGGGACTTCTCCCTTCTGCTCATCTTTTTTGCCGATGACAGCAGCTTCACTGACAGCATTATGACTGAGAAGAGCGGCTTCAATTTCTGCGGTACTTAGACGGTGTCCAGACACATTAAGCACATCATCCATACGACCTAAGATCCAATAATGTCCGTCTTCATCCTGGTAGGCGCCATCACCTGTTAGGAAAAGACCTTCAAAACGTTTGAAATACTGCTCTTCATAACGGCTGTGATCCTTATATATGGTGCGAGCCATGCTTGGCCAAGGTTGCGTGATGACTAAAGCACCGCTTTCACCAGGCATAACGGATGAACCATCGGGGTTTAAAATAGCAGGCTTAATACCGAGAAAAGGTGATGTTGCTGAGCCAGGTTTTTCCTTGGTCAATCCAGGGACTGGGCTTAGCATGATGCCACCTGTTTCAGTTTGCCACCAGGTATCTATAATGGGACAACGATTTTGCCCTATTTCCTCTTTGTACCATTGCCAAGTTGCTGGGCTAATAGATTCACCGACACTTCCCAGTAAGCGCAGTGATGTCAGATCATACTGACGATGAGGTGCCTCTGTGCAGGCCTTAAAAGACCTTATTGCTGTGGGGGCTGTATAAAGGATAGAGATTTTGTTTTGTTCAATCATTTGCCAACTGCGCGACCAATCTGGCTGATCAAGAGCACCCTCATAGATAAAAACTGAGGCGCCGTTTGCCAAAGGACCATAGACGATATAGCTATGGCCTGTAATCCATCCGATATCCGCAGTACACCAATATAAATCTGAATCTTTGAAGCCAAAGATTACTTGCGAAGATAAAGCAGCTCCCAAAAGGTAGCCACCTGTTGTATGCACAAGACCTTTGGGTTTGCCGGTGCTGCCTGAGGTATAAAGTATAAAAAGAGGGTGCTCAGCATCAAGAGCAAGAGGCGTACAGTTAGTCTTTTCTTTACTAACCAATTCCTGCCAGTAGACATCGCGCTCTGATTGCATAGGAACAGCTTGAGGTGTGCGCTGATAAACCACCACGGATTTAACACTGGGGCAACTTGCTAAAGCTTCATCAACAGTTTTTTTAAACTCAAGGATCTTGCCCTTGCGATAAGCCTGGTTACAGGTAATGACGAGTTTGGCATCGCAGTTTTTTGTTCTCTCTGCTAGGGCTTCAGCGCTAAATCCTCCAAATACAACATTATGAACAAGACCTTTTCTTGCGCAAGCTAATATGGCAATTATAGCTTCTGGTATCATTGGTAAGTAAATAGTAACGGTATCGCCTGCTTGCAGACCTAAGGTATCGAAGGCATTTGCCAGCTGGCAAACTTCTGATAAAAGCTCGCTATAAGTGAGCGTGCGTTTACTACCGTCTTCTCCTTCCCATACAATGGCTTTTTTTTGGCCTTTATTAGAGATATGCCGATCTAGACAGTTTAATGAGGCGTTGATCTTGCCACCTTCAAACCATCGTATGTGAGATTTTTCCTTACTAAAGACTTTATCCCAAGGCTTCATCCATTGGAGGGTGTCTTTAGCCATCCGCTCCCAGAACCTTTCAGGATGCTCGATAGATTCTTGGTATTGGTTGGTAAAAACAGCTGGCCAGTCTTTCATCAGGACTGCCTCATCAAAAGTGGTATTTTAAAAAAAATTATTCTTCACGAGAAACCTAGTGTTTGCCATATTTACTATTGAGGATTTCCGAAAGATCGTTGAGGTCATGAGCAATTTCTTCGAAAGCATCCGATGGTCGAAGTACTGTTCGAAATCGGTACATCCCTTTTTTCAACATAGCGATATGGCGTCTGAATGCATAAGTAGGGCCGATGAGACGATGAGTCATAATGATAGATAGCATGAAAGTGGCAATAACATAAAACAAGATGACGCCGCTAGCTAGTTTAGCAGACTCTATGATGGCATCTGAAAAGAGATCTCGAATGTCATCCTCCAGATCAGTCATCGAAATAACAACATCGAGTGTTGTTTTAAGCTTAAGATCGATGACGCCATAGATAGCCAGGCTCCCTAGGATAGCAAGAATTAAATTATAGAAGCCAAAGGTGATTTGGAGCCGTGGACTAAGGAGAAAATTGCGCATTTTGCGCGATTTCATGTTGGAGCGTTGAGGTAAATCTTCTTGCAAAGGTTTATCTTGGAGAGGCTTAGAATCGCTCATCATTTTTTCTCACATGGGGTTATTCTACGATTCTATGGCAATCCCTAGGGTAGGTCAAAGAAAAGATACTCAACGCCCTGTGTCCAGGTTACTTGCATTTGATTTGTCTTATCGATAGCTAGCGCATCGCCAGCGGCAAGGTGTAAATTTTTATCATGGCTGTTTATGATCAAATCTCCTTTGATGTTTTGTAACCAGTAGCGTCGTTCCTGGGCAACTGGTAAATTAATGCTGCCAGCATCCTTAACTTTGCTTGCATAGAGTTTGATATCTTGATTAATAGAAAGCGATCCTTGTTCACCATCCCTTGAAGCAACGAGCACTAGATTGGCGCTTTTGAGCTGCTCTTCAAAAGACTTTTGCTCATAGCTTGGAGCAACAGCTAGTTTTTCCGGTAGAATCCAGATTTGTAATAGATGCGTAGTGTGCTTTATCGGGTTGATTTCAGAGTGTAAAACACCAGTACCAGCACTCATTCGTTGAACCTCGCCCGGGCGAATTTCTGATTGATTGCCCATATTGTCCTTATGCATCAATGCACCATCTACGATATAAGTAATGATCTCCATGTTTTTATGGCCATGAGTTGGAAACCCGGCTTCTCCTTTGATAAAATCTTCGTTAATCACCCGAAGAACGCTAAAACCCATCCGTTTTGGATCGTAGTAGCCTGCAAAAGAGAAGCTATAGCGAGTGAATAACCAGTCATGTTGACCTGTTCCTCGCTCGTCAGCCCTGAGAATCTCTAGCATTTTTTGACCCTTTCATTGTATCCTTATTCCTTGAGGGATAGTGGTTTTCAGGCTGTAGGCACAAAAAATAAATTGCCTTGACTTTACTCCATAATACGCTAAATCTACAGCTGACCATCTAACATCTTTATTTGAAAAATATATGCGCGTACTATCTCGACAAAGTAAAGTGCTCATTGCGTTTTTATTCATCAATCTGTTTGGTGTATTCCAGATTGTTATGCAAAACGCTGTTGGAATCATGGCTTCCGATTTGAAGCGCCACTTAAACGTCGATGCGGCACTTATCTCGATTTTGTCCTCTTCTTTTTTTTATTCCTATATTTTGATGCAGATACCAGCAGGTATTATTTATGATCGATATGGTATCAGGAGCGTTAGTTCTTTTTCATTGCTATTAGTAGGCTTCTCTTGTCTAGCCTCATCAACAGCTCAAACAGTGGAAATGGCCATTTTATGGCGTGTGCTTTTAGGTGGTGCTTGTGCAACGGGCTTCATTGGCATCTTGGTGGCTTGTAAAAGATGGTTCAGTGCGCGAAGGCTAGCTCTGATTATTGCTCTAACAGAATCATTTTGTATGTTAGGTGTGGCTGGTGTAAATACTCTGCTTTCTGAACTAGTTATAACCTGGGGGTGGGCTAGAGCCTATGTGTGCTGTGGCGTATTTGCTCTCTTACTTGCCTCTCTCACTTGGATAAGCGCTGATCCGGCCTTTGATCTTGAAGAAAACCAAGTTCCAAAGTCGCAGCAAGCCTCGGCAAAAGATATCCTCACGCAGTTGATTGGTAGTAAAGACATATGGCTTGGTGGCACAAGCGGTGGGTTTGTTTTTGCTTTAGTCTCTGTCTTTGCTGCTCTGTGGGCTGTACCTTTTGTCATGGTGCAACATCAACTAGACCTATTTCTCGCTACTTCTGTAGTTTCTATGATTTATGTAGGCATTGGCATTGCTAGCCCATTTGTCGGTTGGTTAGCTAATCGCTATGATTGTAAGACAATCATGCTCTGGGGAACCCTGCTTTGTGTTGGTATTAATTTAGCTCTACTTTTTGTGACAGTTCTACCGCTTTGGATTCTTTATTTATGGATGTTTCTTCTTGGTCTTTGCTGCTCGGTATACCAACTTGCCTTTACGTTAGTCTCACTGACAATCTCTCCTGCTATTCAAGGGGCGGCTATGGGCATGACAAATATGTTGATTATGGCTTTTGCCCCTTTTCTTCAGGTTGTTATAGGGTTTCTTTTATCGATGCAAACGGGTTCTGGCGCCGTGGGCACCCAAGCCCAGATGAGTGTTGACTATCGCAACGCATTGCTTGTGTTACCTCTAGGGTTGGTTTGTTCAATCTTTGTGATTCTCTATCTTATTCGCACCTCGTCTTCTCATAACCAGCAGCAATTGCCGGCTAAAAGCTAATTTTTTTTGGATTAAAAAAACATCTTTAATAATTGATTTTTATTATTTAATGAAATTGATGTAAATTTCATTAAATAAAGACTCTAATAATAGATAGTGGAATATAAAAGGCTATTTTAATAATTGTTCGCATTTTTTATTAAAATATCGTTTAAAAGACAACACCCCAATCTTTCTGACCTATTTTCTATTCTCTAACCAGAAGATTAAAAAATCTTCGGCTAACAGCCTAGCTAGTGTGATTTTGACCTCCGAATAAGTAAGCAGTTCGTATCAAGCAGAAAATACCCACTCACAGGATGTGAGCTTTTGACAGGAGGTCACAATGGGTTTGCGAATTAAAACTAATATCGGTTCGATTAACGCGCAACGCCAATTAAATAACACAACATTGCAACTTAGAGACACAATGACTAAGTTGGCCTCTGGTAGCCGTATCAACAAAGCCTCTGATGATGCCGCCGGTCTCGCTGTTTCTGAAAATTTAAGAGCAGATATCCGCTCTTTAAACATGGCAGCAAGGAATGCCAACGATGGTATCTCTCTAGTACAAACTGCAGAGGGTGGGCTTTCTCAAACAGCAAATATGCTAATTCGTCTCCGTGAATTGTCTATCCAAGCTGCTTCTGACACAATTGGCGACCGTGAGCGTGAATTTTTAGACAAAGAATTTTTACAACTTAAGGATGAAATTGATCGAATTGCCAATATCACATCGTTCAATGGTACTCGCTTATTGATTGGTGATACCCAGTTGCCAGACGATATGAATCAACGTCCAAACTCGTTTCCACTTGAGGTTCAAGTAAGCAAAGATTATTACGCAGAAAGCGATGCTATCACTGAACGTAATCCTGTGAACACCATTAAGATTGACTTTAGTCGTATCAATGCATTCGCTGACGGTGAAGGTAGCTTAAATCTTGGACGCGCTGAAGAAGGTACTCGTGTTAACAACAAAGCTGCAGCTCAAAATAGTATTCAAGTGATTGATCATGCGATCTTTAAGGTAAACGATTATCGCGCCTATCTTGGTGGTGTGCAGAACAGACTTGGTACTGCGATCGAAAACTTGGGTACTTGGACAGAAAACTTGACGGAGTCTAATAGCCGAATTCGCGATACTGAATTTGCAGAAGAGACAGCAAATTTAACCAAGCAAAACATTCTGCAACAAGCAGGTACTTCTGTCTTGGCAAGTGCCAATACTTCTCCTCAGATTGCCTTGTCTTTGATTAAAGGTATTTAATAAAGACTTGCCAGGGGGTGAGTGAAATATCACTCCTGGTAAGCCTTCGCTGCCAGTTTTAATCTGCTAGAAACAGCAAGGTGAGGTCTCTTCCCTCTCACCTTGCTTTCTAGTCGTCAAGGGCAATTTAGATGTGTATGCTCTGGTTTTAAGCACCCTTTTTTATTGATGCTGCAGCTTTTATAGCAGCAGTGCTGCCAGAGTCATTTTGGATGAATTTGTTGATATAGCGATCTGAGATATCACCCATTTCCTTAATGATAATTGCTCCCACATTGCTGATTTCGTTCATGCGTAGCAGGGTGTCTACTTTTTCTTGAATATGAACCTCTGGCACAATGCTTTTATACACAACGTCGCCATCAGGTGATTGCAATTGAATCTCGAAGATCTTCATGCTCTAGACTCCCTTTAACAGCAAGGAAGCAAAAGGAAAACCTCGAGCCCTAACTGTCGGCTGGTATTTCGGCTGATTAAGCAGGAGGTTTAGAGAAGATTTGCATCTAAGGGGATTTTTTAGGGTTTTCCCCTAGAATCACAGCATACGGAGTGGGTTTTCCAGATAACCAACCAGTGTTTCAAGGAATCTAGCGCCTACCATGCCGTCAACAATACGGTGATCGCAAGAGAGGGTCATTTTCATCACAGGAGCCACAGCCAAACGACCTTCTTCATCAGCTACCGGTTGGTTCACTGTGCGGCCAACTGCTAAAATGCAAGACTGAGGCGGGTTAATAATAGCGGTAAACTCATCCACTAGTGTCATGCCCAGGTTTGAGATAGTAAAAGTTCCACCTTGATACTGAGCAGGCTCCAATGTGCCTTCTTTGGCTTTCTTTGCTAGAGAGCGAATTTGCGAAGCGAGTTCCCTGATACTCAACATATCAGCATCAAAAACTACTGGCGTGATTAAACCTTCAGGTAAGGCTACAGCAATCGATAGATGGATAGCCTTATGCAGCACATAGTAGTCATCGTGCCATGAGCTGTTAATGAGAGGGTGATGCTTGAGTGCTTTGGCTACGCATAAGGAAACAACATCATTGACGCTAAAGCGCAGCTCTAGTCCGTTTGCTTTTCCCTCTTTGTTTAAGGCATCTTTGAATTCTAGAGCCTTAGTCATATTAGCGCTGGTTGTTAAATAAAAATGTGGTACCTGATTCGTGCTAGCTAGCAATCTTTTGGCGATAGTTTTACGCATCATGCTCACAGCCACTTTTTCGTCGCCGCGGTTGGCTAGTTCTTTAGCTTGGGGAGCAGCAGCTAAAGTCGTGGTTTTGGCTTGTTGTTTTAAGTCGTTGGCAACAACGCGACCACCAGGACCAGAACCTTGGATGTTAGCAAGTGAAATCCCTTTTGCTTGCGCCATCTTTTTGGCTAATGGTGATGCCTTAAGGCGTTCGGAAGTAGCTGGAGCAACTTCTTGTAGCGTTTTAGGAGTAGAAGTGGCAGTATCTTTCGTTTCCACTCTTTCATTACTTTGAATTTTGCTAGCTGTTTGGCTACTGCTGAGTATATTGTCGATGGCTTCACCTTTTTTGCCAACAATAGCAATAGGTGTTTGAAGGGGTACTGCCTTTCCTGGAGGAACTAAGATTTTTAGCAAAACACCTTCTTCTGGACTGGCATATTCCATTGTTGCTTTATCAGTCTCAATGGATAGCAAAAGATCGCCTTCGGCAACCATTTCGCCTTCTTTTTTAAACCATTCGGCGACGCCACCTTCTTCCATGGTGTCGGAGAGCTTTGGCATAGTAATAACTTGAGCCATGAATTATCCCTTTAGCGTTTGTATGTAACTTCCTTAACAGCTTCGATAATTTGAGTGATGCTGGGTAACACTGCTTCTTCTAGGTGCTCCGAATAGGGTACAGGTACAGGAGCTTGGCTAACGCGCAGTACCGGTGCATCTAAATCATCGAAACAGTGGCGTTGAATGCTATCAGCAATCTGTGCACCTACTGAGGCAAAAGGCCAGTTTTCCTCGACAATGACAGCTCTGTTCGTCTTGCGAATAGACGTAAAAACTGATTTTTCATCCATGGGGGTGAGAGTGCGAAGGTCGATAAGTTCAGCCTCAACA
The DNA here is from genome assembly GCA_937896265.1 of uncultured Pseudomonadota bacterium. Classification (GTDB taxonomy): domain Bacteria; phylum Bdellovibrionota_B; class Oligoflexia; order Oligoflexales; family Bog-1112; genus CALBMD01. Next base: position 140 of record CALBMD010000319.1, on the reverse strand, counting down.
CCCATTTTTGCCAGCTCTTCGCAAGCTTCAATCACTTTATGAGTGATTTTTCCCCATGTAATAAGCGTCACATCAGTTCCAGCTCGCTTGATATCAGCCTTGCCAATAGGAATAAGGTGCTCGCCATCGGGGACTTCTCC
>CALBMD010000318.1 GCA_937896265.1 uncultured Pseudomonadota bacterium | reverse complement strand
CTATATCTACTATCGTTCCTCCCCTCATCAACCGCTCTTTGACCAAATTTGATCGTTTTGAGGGTGTGATTCCGTGAGCCGCTGAACTCATCTCAAGTCGTCTGGATGAATTTTTTAAAACGAATCTGAGAACCCCCAGCCCAAGGGTGAATTTTTTGCCGAGGGCAGCGCAGCGCGAGCAAGCTAGACCGACAGCAAAAAACCAAACCAAGACTAGGCCAAAAATCTTGTTGTTGAGTCAAATTGCAAGAAATGAGCGGGCGTGTTGTGCGCATGCACACGCGCTTTTTTTAAGTTTTATTTTTAAGAGCTTTTAAGAGCTTTTAGACCCTTTATTGTTAAATATATTCAATAGTTTACACTCCAATATAGCACCGTTTACCTTGCAATATAGCACCGTTTACCTTGCTACATAGCACCGTTTACCTTGCAATATAGCACCGTTTACCTTGCTACATAGCACCATCTACCTTGCAATTAGCACAAAAAAAATTTATTGTGCTTTTTAGCGATGAGGTGTGACATATGAGTGAGTTAATTGTCAAAGATAATGCCCTAATGAATGCTAGTTACAACTTGGATTTAGTTGAGCAACGACTGCTACTCTTAGCAATTATTGAGGCAAGGGAAAGTGGAAAAGGAATCAATGCAAATGATCCTCTGGAGGTTCATGCGGAAAGTTATATGCGTCAATTTGGTGTTCATCGTAATACTGCATATCAGGCATTGAAGGATGCATGTAAGAACCTTTTTCACCGACAATTTAGTTATGTTGAAGTGAATCAGCGAGGCAATCTACGGAATGTTACCAGCCGTTGGGTTTCTCAAGTTGCTTACAATGACAATGAGGCCACTGTAGATCTTATTTTTGCACCTGTTGTTGTACCATTAATCACTCAGCTAGAAGAGCAGTTCACTCGCTATGATATTGAGCAAGTTAGTAGGCTATCTAGTGCCTACGCTGTACGTTTGTACGAACTACTGATTTGTTGGCGGTCTAAACAAGAAACGCCTATTCTGCCAATTGAGGAGTTGAGAAAAAGATTGGGGGTGCTAGATGGTGAGTACCAAAGAGTGGAAAGGTTCAAGAGTGGAGTTTTGCATTTATCAATAAATCAAATCAATACATATACAGATATTACCGTTGCTTATGAGCAACATAAGAAAGGAAGGATGATTGTGGGTTTTAGTTTCACATTCAGCTTTAAAAAATCTGAAAAAACGAAAGAAAGCAGTAGGTCTGTTGAGAAAAAAGTCGTATCGAATCCATCCGAAAAATTGATTTTAGCTAACCAACCTAAAGATCCTCCAGTTCAGAAGCGGTTAAAAGCATCAATGGTTGGGTTTAGTGGCTTAGAAAAAGCCCTCTTTCAGGAACTCAAGAGGAAGTGTTCAAGCCTTACTGAGGTTTATATCCTCGATCTGGCTAAAAATGATCAGGTTGAGCCTTTTGTAGTTTTGCAAACAATGGAAAAGGCGTTTCGAGATGTCGATAATTTTGAGATAAATTAATATTGGCACGCTTCCGCTTGGGTGAGATTAGTGACCGTAGCTTTGAGCAACAGCGCTATCGAGCCAGTGGTTTGAACCTCGTTACTGTTGCCATCGTGTTGTGGAACACGGTCTCTGTGGAACGAGCGGTACAGGCGATGCAGGTCAGTGGAATAATGATTGATCCTGAGCATTTACAATACTTGTCGCCGCTGGGATGGGAGTACATTAATTTGACGGGCGACTATATTTGGAAGAGTAGAGGTAAGCTGGCTCAGGGAAGTTCAGACCGTTGAGAACAGTCAAAAACCCTTAACGTACTGTAAAGTTTTCTACACCGATCCCATATTTTCATAACTAGAATACGAAATCAACCATCATAAGGCGATGATAAAGCCTGTTCCAGACCAAACGACTGCAACACCTGCAAAGCCCAGCTTGAGACAACCAAGCGATAGTCGTCCGCTATTCCAAAGTCCTCTTGACCCGC
>CALBMD010000317.1 GCA_937896265.1 uncultured Pseudomonadota bacterium | reverse complement strand
GCATCTCGCTCAATAATCACGCCACGGTAATTACATATCTTGCTCACATAATCCAACAGCTGCCAAACCTCGTCAGAGATGGCATTGGCATGTGTGTCAACGTGCATATTTTCTTTAAAAGAACCACCCGCCAAATGTATTTCTACTACTCTCTCTAATGGCATAGAGTGTAAAAAATCATATGGGTCATAGCCATGATTAATGGAATTCAAATGCAGATTATTCAAGTCAAGCAGCATGCCACAATCTGCATCTTTAAGCACTTTAGCTATAAATTCTTTCTCCGAATAGAAAGCGCCTGGTATATTGTAATAATAAGTGATATTTTCTATCAGAAATTGTTTTTTTACATTTTTTTGCAGCAATTTAATCTTTGTTACAATATTGCTAAGGTTTCGCTCAGAAAATGCAATTGGCATTAAATGACCAACCTCTATTTCATCAATCTTGGTTAAGCTTATATGGTCGCTGTACCATTCGCATTTCGTTTCTTCAACAACTTTACAAAGCTTAGCTAGATATTCAGCTTCAACTCCACCAGGGCTTCCCAAAGAAAGATCTAATCCATGTAACACCAAAGGTTTGTCTCTAACTAGGCTCTCAAGTCGCTTGTTATTTTCACCTATAAAAAATCTTTCTGTATAAGCTTCGATAAAATCTATCTTGTCTATATTTTGTTCAATATCTTGACCAATCGCGCTCATATAGCTTATGCCAACACCAAGTATAGAGCCGGTAGAATAGATCATTATTGCACCTCATTAAATAATGTTATATATAGAACACCACAATCTATTAATTGCTTTATTAGGCTTACAAACGATTTTCTAGAAGGCATTTCCAAAGATTTTTCTATTGCTGCCAAGTTTGTTTTGGCAGCAGCCATATCTAGAATTAGAGAAATTTTGCTGTTTAACTTTATAGACCCCACGCCTTCTTTAATAAGATTTTTAAAAAAAAAGATTTTTGTTTTCTCATTCACTAGTTCTTGCTTGCGCATAAAACTAAACAAGTCGCTTTCGAAGTCGTGGACCTGACAACTGCTATCAATGTAAATAGCAAGGTTAAAGAAATCGAAATCTTCCCACAGACCAACTCTTTTTGGGATGTAAATATTAAATTTTTCATGATGCTCAAAGGTAACTTTATTGCGCAGATATTCATATCTTGCAATTTGCTTTTCGTGCTGCGATAGTTCTGAACTTTGCAAGGCATACTCTCCAAAAACTATACTTTCCAGCAAGGGGTTTTTGGGTGTTAAAAGGTCAAATTCAGTTCTATACAAATGTTGGCGCCATATTTTATCAAGCTTATTCTCAGGAATATATTTACACATAACAGGCAAGGATTGTTTAACATTGTCCCAACGATTTTTGCTTAAAATCTTAGTTGAGGCACAGAATTTATGGTTATAGTCGGCATAGAATCTTGACAAATCGTTTTCTTCTTGCGCAGTCAGCTGCAGCTTTTCAGTTATTTGACCCTTGAACTCTGCAAAATTAAGCGCGAAATGCGGATTAGTAATCAATGCAGCTAGCGCTCTTTGAATATTGTGCTCTCTCATAATAATCATCCTATGCGCTTATCATGCTATATGCGTACTCATCCTCATATTCACCATTGATGAATACTGCCTTTCGTTTGATCCCTTCTAATTCAAAATTATACTTACGTAAAAGATTTATCGACCTAAGGTTTGATCTGGGTATATAGGCTTCTAATCTTTTAATGCCTAATTTAAGACTTGACTCGAGGCAAGCATTCACTAGCGATCTTCCAACCCCTGATAACAGATAGCTCTGCAGAACCCCAATCCCAATAGCTGCAACATGTCTTTTTTTAGTTGTTGCTCCTCGCTTTGCGCTTATAAAACCCACAATTTTTTCTACATCTTTTTGTGGATCTATTGCAAATATTAAGACACTATCTTTAGTAGCCTCTTCAAGATATTTAATATATCTATTTACATCTGATGATCTTTCACCAGCTTGAAATGGCGTATAGATTGTTTCACAATCTAATTTTATCAATAACTTACAAAAATCATCAGCATCAGAAACCAGTGCTGAACGTATCAGCAAATTTGTTCTTTTCATTTCTCATCATTCATAAAAAAAGCCAAGCTAATGCTTGGCCTTCGTTTCACTTATGGACAGCCACAAGAATTACAGAGAACTTCTACGCTATCTGTTGCTTCTTCAATAACTTCAATAACTTCAATAACTTCAACCATATTTTCCATCATGACTCCCCTTATTATTAAAAATCATTAGATAAGGCTTAACTATACGGCCGCCATATATTTTATGTCAAGCTAAATACAACCCTTTTTTGCATATTTAAAAACAAAAATCTGCAACATGAGTGTCGTAACTGTATTAAGAGTAGAGAAAAATTGCTTATAATGGCGGGAAACAATAGAAACTCAAGTTAAGCCTGACATAATATTCTGTAGATTGGTGCTTTTTTTGCAGGCAAGGGCTACATATTTATCATCTCTGTAATTATTATCGACAAAAACTTCTTTAAAGCCAGCTTTGATCAAACTAGCTTTTAAGGCACTAGGATAAATATTAAATCTTTTAGGTGTTTCTGGGTCCTCTTTGTTGTGGTTTACTTGTACTAGCATAAGCAAAAATCCATCCTCGGCTAGATAATTAAAAACTTTTAGCAAGTTTAAACCCAAAGTTTCCTGATCCCAAAAATGTATAACATTAATTAATAGTGCCAAGCTGAGTCGATCAGCCACTAGAAGTTCTACAAAGCAGTTTGAATCTACAGAAAAGTCGCCTACCAAGGGAATTATTGTTTGATTATTGACTAACGCGGGATAATCATCAACTAGCTTCTTTAAATTTTTCTCACAAAGATCAAGCGCATAAATCTGACAAGCACCTTTTTTTGCCAAATAAGCCGCAGCTCTACCAAAGCCACAACCTATGTCTAGCATAGGCATAGTTAAATCGATATGCGCCTTTTCTATGAATTGATCAAAAAAGCTGCTAATTACTGACTCACAAACTAAAGAAGTACCATAATTATTAAATGTTTTTTGTCTTTTTAAAATCTCTGTCATTCTACTTCGTCTTAAAGTTGGCTAGGCCGAATGCATAAATTAATATTGCGTATTCTCACCATGTCGATCAAGGATTGCGTGCTCGCAAAGCAAATTCCTTCCTTTTATTAGTTAACCATATTGATCGACATGGATCAAGTCTTTTTCCGAAGGGCAAGTATATGGCCCTGCCTGGGCCTGGTAACATTTGCGTTCAAATATAATCTTAGGTTACTATAGAATAGATAGCTCTAGCACTTTATTGTATTTGCAAGAAAAAATTCGAAAAAAAAGGGGGGGAACAGCTATGCCTAAACAAATTCCTAGTAATTTCAAATGTCCAATAACATGTGCAATCATGCTTAGCCCATGCTCGGTCGGATGTATACATTCATTTGAAGAGGAAGCTATTACGGGTTGGCTTAAAATTCAACCTGATTTTTGCTGCCCGAACTGCAATACTTCTTTTACACACAAACAACCAATGCAAAATGTATCATTAAAAGGGGAAATTCAAAGATTCTTTATAGCAAATCCAGAAGCTATATCATTAGTCGACTCTTCCATAAAATGTATGATATATAAAAAGGATTTATTCCTAAGGCAGATCAAAGAAAGCCAGAGAGTTATAGCACCGCCGATGTATCTAGATTTAAATATAGTCGCAGAATGGCAAAAAATATTATCCGCATGCCGAGAAAATAATGCATTTGATGTAAACAGCGGTTCGTTTAATCGTAACTTAGACCCTCAGGAGTTACAGCAATATTTTGAGCTTGGCTTGTTGCCAATTTATACAGCACAAAGACCCAGCGTGCCACAGCAAACTAAAGATTTTAAATTACTAAATGTAGAGGATGATGTACAGCTTACGGCATCATTAAGAGAGGCAAGAACTTGGTATAAAACGAATATGACTAGTAGTTTTGAATATAATAATCCGGATGGTACAAATAACAAGTTAAGATGTTGTATCTCGTGATAAATTAATTAACTATCTAATAAAGAACGAGAGATTAGCTATGTTAAAGTTTTGGGTGTTGCTCACGCGTGATTCGATTGATAATTCGAAAATAACTAAGGTATTTTCTCCTGATCTAATGGAAGAGCTAATACTGAATACAGTAGATATCAATGATACTAGATACGATCAAAATATTATTCTCTGGCTGAAACAAGAAATCGCGCGTAAAAGCAAAAATGTGTCTTACACACTTAGCCCCAAAGAATTATCTTCTTTCCCAATAGATATTGATAAACAGTTTTGGAAATTATATGATTTTGATATAGAGAGAGGATTATTCGCGAAAATACTTCCAATAGTCGGCTATGCAGCAAATTTCTCAGCAATTATTGCGGGAGGATTTGTAAATTATATGGCGCTAAGTATTGTTAGCTCCACGAGTAGTTCCGAGCGATCTGCACGAACATTAAGTATATCCGGAAGTATTTTAAGCTCTTTTGTTGTTTTTTTAATATATTTAGAGTCTGATGCGGCGAGTATGTTATCAAAGGCTGGTTCTTATATAGATGTTCGTATGTCAAGAACATCTACCTCCAATTCTAATATGGGGGACGCTGCAGCATCCTCCAACGAAACTAATATGCACAAGGCACTTTATCTTCTTGCTGCAGGATCTATTTTTGCTAATATTATAGTCTCTGGTATCAGCTCTTACCAGGAAGTATCATTGCAGATGAGTAAATATTTAGATTTAGATCATAGTTTATCCCCTGAACAGCGTCGTGAAAAAGAGGAGTTGCTTCGATGGTTAGTTATTAATACTGCCGTTTTCGCTAGTGCTTGTACCAAACTCGCGTTTCAGTTAAGTTTTGCAAATAAGATGGCAGATCACGCAATACGTCGATTTAATAAGAATGTAAGCACGCTTGATGTAGATCAGGATGTACAGAAATTTCAACAAAAGGGGATGCTGTTTCAATTTTATTCCAAACCAAATAGTAATACGACGACCTATAGTTTGTTAGAACAGGGTGAGCTGAATCATGCATCTGCTCGTTTATTGAGTGGGTGAAGAAGTGTAACAATCAAATTGAGGGTGATCAGCGTAATGAATGTTTGCCATGTCAAAACGACAAAAAACAGTAAAAGCTCAGCCCCCCACTAGGCGATTGCAATGGCTGGAGCGCTAATGCCAGCAAAATGGTTCGTGAGCGATCAATTAACACCACCTATTAATTAAATTTTGATTTGAGATAATCCTCATTAGTATTTATTAATGGGATTTAGCTTATGAACGAACAGGCCGCTGCTAGTACTATAATATATGATCAAGATAGTTACAATAAACGTAAGCACCCAAAAATACCACGTAGCAAGAGTATTGAAGACTTAGTAGGATCGAATTAAGATTAATTAAGGAGACAACTATGGCAACAGTCATTAAACCTAATGCAATTATATACCCACTAAGTACTGATGAAAGTCTTCTTCCGGTAGCGTAGTCTAGATAATTATTTCCCCTTTGCGCTAATCTAATCCTCAACGTATTGTTCGAGGAGCAAAAATGGATATGTTATAAATGATATCATTAGACACTTTAGATGATGTAAAACGTGATTTTGCAAAATGGCGAGCTTCTCGTCCAAATAAAACCAGCAAAATACCAAAGCGCTTATGGGACAAGGTTTTCGCAATGCTAGAATATCATTCCGTTGCAGAAGTAACGAAGGAATTAGGTGTAAGCACTAGTCAGATATCAGCTCAACGTAAACAACGTAACACTCCTGATCCAAATTCTAAGTCACCACTGGCTGATAATTTTCTAGAGCTTAATTTATCCCCATCTATTCCAAGTAATAAGTCTACAGGTAACACTTGCGGTAGAATTGAAATAAGACGACCTGACGGCTCAGCCTTAACAATCGGACACTTGTCAGAGCAAATGATATTACAAATATTAACTCAATTTACCCAAATGGTGCAATAATGCTACAATTAACAACACAACAAAAATTATTGCTGGCAATTAAACACGTGGACTTCCGTTGTGGTATTGATAGTTTGGCTGCAATGTGTAAAGCTAAATTAACTGCGGACCCTTATTCTGGCGTGGTGTTTGCTTTCACAAATCGCAAACGTACGGCTGTAAAATTATTAATGTATGATTCTAATGGATTTTGGTTAGCGATGAAGCGTTTTAGTAAAGGTAAACTTGCATGGTGGCCGGAGAATAACGAGCCAACATTACAAATTCAAGCTGCTGCATTGCAGGTGTTGCTAAGCCAAGGGGATCCCAGATTTATGTTTACCCCATTACCATGGCGCAAACATACTGAAGATGCGGGTGATACACATTTACGCCGCCAAAGCCTGAGTAGGCGCTGATTTATCGGCAAGGCTTGTTTTATAGTTCCATGGCATCCATGCACTTGGATTTAAGCGAACATCGGTTTTATACATTTGCAATGAGGTCAAATAATCAACTGGATTAACAGATTGTGCAATGCAAGTGCTGATAATAGATTGAATCATACTGCCAACATATGCCCCATGCTCAGTGGCATAAAATAAAGAATTTTTGCGCACACGAATTGGCAATTTTAAGGCGCGTTCTAAAATGTTATTGTCGAGAGGTGCACCAGCTATGCGTAAAAACTGTGTCAGACGCTCCCAATGTTTAAGTGTCAAAGGCAGAATAAATTCCATAGTTAGCGCCGGAGAAAATTCCATAGCAAACTATGGGTTAAAATGAAGGGAAGTATTTTGTTAGTTGTTTAGTTTATAATGTTAAAGTTAGCCCTAAGTTAGGAAGCGCTGGGGGTTAGCAATGCTACAAATATCGATGTATATAACTATTCAAACTCTGTGGGAACAAGGCTACAACAAAGCAGAGATCGCCAAGATCACAGGGCATGATTGGAAAACGGTTAATAAAATAATTAACGCATATCAAAAAGGTAAATCAGGGCCCTGCAAGAAACAACATCCATGTATTTTAGATCAACATCAAGCTTTAGTTTTAGAATTACTAGAGAAAGGTTTATCGGGAGTGCGTATCCATGAAGAGCTTAAAAACAAAGGCATATCAATAGGCTATACCAGTGTCAAAAGCTATATAGTTAAAATTAAAGGCCGAGAAAATATATGCATAAGGTTTGATGCTATAGCTGGTAAAGAAGCACAGGTAGATTTCGGTTACATAGGTAAACAACCTTATACTGATGGCAAGATGCGAAAGGCGTGGGTATTTAACATGCGTCTTAGTTATTCTAGATTGGACTATTATGAAGTAGTGTTTGACCAAAAAGTAGAGACTTTCATTAAATGTCACATTAATGCATTTAGATATTTTGCAAGTGTTGTGTGTTTTGTTAAAATTGATAATTTAAAAGCGGCGATATTAGAAGCTAATTTTTACGAGCCAACATATCAAGAGCTATATAAAAAATTTGCCCAACATTATGGTTTTGCCCCACTGCCTTGTAGGGTTCGACAGCCACAAGAAAAAGGTAAGGTTGAAGCTGGAATTAAATATATAAAAAATAATTTCTTCAAGGGGCGAACCTTTCTAAGTTATGATGAGCTACAATCTAGTTTAAAAGAATGGCTAAACAATAAATGTAATTTAAGGATACATGGTACGACTAGAAAGGTACCAATGGAATTATTTAAGGCAGAAGAAGCTAAAGTCCTTATAAAGCTACCAGTTGATGAATTTGTAATTCCGCTAGTGATGCGCAGAGAAGTATATAGGGACTGCCATGTTTATATCAATTATAATTATTACTCTGCTCCCTACCAATATGTTGGTAAAACAGTAGAGATAGAGCTTAAAAATAGTTTGGTTTATATATTATATAATGGTCAACAAATAGCAGTTCATCCTCAAATCAATGGGCAAGGGAAATTCCAAACCAACAAGGAACATTACCCACCATATAAACATATGACTGATACCAATTTGCAAAAATTATATCAGTCTAAAATGATTAATATAGGACCACACGCTGAGCAATTCTTTATAAAAGTGTTAGAGCAAAAAGAAGATTATTGGCCTAGGATCATCCAGGGAATATTATCCCTGACTAAGGAATATACTCCCCAATTTATAGATTTAGCATGTCAGCGAGCTGTGTTCTACGGAGCGTTACAGTATAAGTATGTCAAAAATATTTGTGCAAGTGGTTGTTACAATTTACCAATAGATTATAATCAGGAGGCGTGTGTATGGCATTAAAAGCGCGATTAAGAGAATTTAAGTTATCTGGTATTTTAGCCAATTTAGATGTTAGGTTAGTATATGCAACAGAGAAATCTTTAGGTTATCTAGAGTTTTTAGAATTATTATGTGAAGATGAGAGCAATAATAGAATGCAAAATAGTTACAAAAAACGTTTTGCTAAAGCAAAATTAGCGGCAGTTAAAACTTTAGAAAACTTTGATTTTGGTTTTCAGCCTAGCATTGATAAACGCTTAATAAATGACGCTATGACCTGTCAATATATAGGTAATAAGAAAAATATTATATTTATCGGTAACCCGGGGACAGGGAAAACACATTTAGCTACGGCTCTAGGCTTGCAGGCATTAGCCAAGAATTATAAAGTGTTATTTACCCCCGTCTCTGAGATGCTGCAGCAACTGCACATATCTAAAGCTGATAACTCTTATCAGAAAAAGCTACAGGAATATTTAGCTCCTGATTTGCTTATCTTAGATGAGCTTGGATTTAGAAAATTACCCTCATATGCTGCGGATGATTTTTTTGAAATAATTTCTAAACGCTATGAAAATGGCTCATTAATAATAACCACCAATAAAACCTTTGAACAATGGAGTGAGGTTTTGGGTGATAACATTTTGGCGGCGGCGATTTTAGACAGGATCGTTCATCATTCAATAATAATAAAAATAAATGGCCCTAGTTATAGATCTAAATTGATAGAGGCTGATAGTTAATGACTTTTGCAGCTATGGAATTTTCTCCGGCGCTAACTATGGAATTTTCCTTGACTTTGACACTTTGGAAAAGCAATATGGGTATGCTTTGGAGAAAGCAGACAGTCAGACCTATCTGACGGAAGTAGTGTAAAAATGGGAGACTGTCAGATCAAATACTGATTTTTAGAGACTGTCATATCAAGTGTGTAAGTAACCGGCTCTCTTAATGACGATTTCATTT